>CAZWEZ010000065.1:0-20428 GCA_964632795.1 uncultured Thalassospiraceae bacterium
GCGCCACGCGCCTGGCCGGGTGAACTCGGAGAGCCGTCGTATGGGTGCCATATGTCTGATCCAGGACACTAGCACATCGGGCAGCACATGAGACCCTTTGCCGGGCGAAAAGGCGGGTTTTTCCGGGAGCGCCTCCGTCAACGTCTGCGCGCCGCCGTGCTGTGGCCGGGAAGCGAACTGGCCCACGAGCGCGACCGCCTGGCGTTGTGGCTGCCGGTGTTCCTGGGCTCGGGCGTGGCCACCTATTTCGCCCTGCCGGTGGAGCCGCCGTTGTGGCTAGGCTTGGCGGTGGTGGCGGGGTTGGTCGGGTTGGGCGTGGCGGTGCGCCGCCGCCCGGCGCTGCTGATGGCGGTCATTGCTCTTGGCGTCGCCGGCGGCGGCTTCACCGTCGCCCAGTGGCGGACGGCGACGGTGGCGGCGCCGATGTTGAGCGAGCGCCTGGGACCGACCCGGGTGAGCGGCAGGATCGTCGCCGTCGAGGTCTTTCCCAAGGGCAGCCGGATCACCCTGGAGCGTTTGCGCATCGCCCGCCTCGGTCCCGAGCGGACGCCCGAGACGGTTCGCATCCGGCTGCGCGGCAAGCAGCCCGAGTTGAACCCGGGCGACTGGGTCAGGCTGAGGGCCGTGATCAGCCCGCCGCCGGCGCCGGCGGCCCCCGGCGCCTTCGATTTCCAACGCCAGTCCTATTTCCGCCGCCTCGGCGGAGTCGGCTTCGCCTATGGCGCGGCGACCCTGGTCGCCGAGTCGCCGCAGACCGGGATCGACGCCCTGTGGCTGGGCCTGGAGAGGTTCCGCCAGGACATCGCCGAACGGGTGAGGGCGGGCCTGGACGGCGCTCCGGGAGCGATCGCCGCGGCGTTGATGACCGGCAAGCGGAAGGCCATCCCGCCGCCGCTCATGGACGCCGTGCGCAATTCCGGCTTGGCCCACCTGCTGGCCATCTCCGGGCTCCACATCGGGCTGGTGGCGGGGATCCTGTTCATCGGCCTGCGCCGGGTCCTGGCCCTGGTGCCGCCGCTGGCCTTGCGCTTCGCGATCAAGAAATGGGCCGCCGTCGCCGCCATCGCCGGCGCCTTCGCCTACGCCATGGTGGCCGGGGCGACAGTGCCCACCCAGCGCGCCTTCCTGATGGTCGGGCTGGTCCTGCTGGCGGTGTTGCTGGACCGCCGGGGGCTGTCCATGCGGCTGGTGGCGTGGGCCGCCGCCGTGGTCCTGCTGATCCAGCCCGAAAGCCTGCTCGGGGCCAGCTTCCAGATGTCGTTCGCCGCCGTGATCGCCCTCATCGCCGCCTACGAGGTGGTCCGCGACCGCCGCCGCTACGGCGGCGGCGGTCCGCCGTCGTGGCTGCGCCGGGGACTCCTCTACGGGGGCGGGGTGGCGCTGACCACCCTGATCGCCGGCTCGGCGACGGCGCCGTTCGCGCTCTACAACTTCAACCAGGTCGCGGTCTACGGCCTCGTCGCCAACCTGGTCGCGGTGCCGGTGACGGCGATGTGGGTCATGCCGTGGGCGGTGCTGGCGTTCGCCCTGATGCCGCTGGGGCTGGAGACGCTGGCCCTGACGCCGATGGGCTGGGGGGTGGAGGTGGTGATCCGGGTCGCCGAGACGGTTTCCGCCTGGCCGGGGGCGGTCAACGTGGTGCAGGCGATGCCGACCTGGGGGTTGGCGGCCGTCGTCCTGGGCGGACTGTGGCTGTGCCTGTGGCGCCGCCGGTGGCGGCTGTGGGGGATCGCCGGGTTGGCCGCCGGCCTGGCGACGGTGGTCTTGATCCGCCCTCCGGACATCCTCATCGACGGCGACGGCAAGCTGCTGGCGGTGCGGACCGCCGATGGCGGGATGGCGATGTCGTCGTTGCGGACGGCGCGGTTCAGCCGCGACGTCTGGCTGCGCCGGGGGGGACAGGAGGAGCGGGCGATCCTGTGGCCGGCCGCCGGCTTCAGCCCCGACGGCCGGCTGTCGTGCGATGTTCTTGGCTGCATCTATCGGGCCGGCGGCCACCTGGTCGCCCTGGTCCGCCACCCCGGGGCGCTGGCCGAGGACTGCCGGATCGCCGATGTGGTCGTCAGCACGGTGCCGGTGCGCGGGCGCTGCCCCTCGGCGGGGACGGTGATCGACCGCTTCGACCTGTGGCGGTGGGGGGGGCACGCCCTGTGGCTGGAAGCGGACGGGGTCAGGGTCGAGAGCGTCGACCAGCACCGGGGCAATCGCCCCTGGGTGGTCAGGGCGCGGAGGGCGGACTCAGGATACTAGTACTTCCTGATGAGGCCGACCAGGTGGCCCTGGACCTTGACCCGGTCGGGGCCGAAGATGCGGGTCTCGTAGTCCTTGTTGGCCGGCTCGAGGGCCACCGAATGGCCCTTGCGGCGCAACCTCTTGAGGGTCACTTCGTTGTCGTCGATCAGGGCCACCACGATGGCTCCGTTGTCGGCGGTGTCGCCGCGCTTGATGAGCGCCGTGTCGCCGTCGTGGATGCCGGCCTCGATCATCGAATCCCCCTCCACCTCGAGGGCGAAGTGCTCTCCCTTGCCGAGCAGGCTGGCCGGCACGTCCATGGTGTTGGAGTTGTCGCGCAGCGCCTCGATCGGCGAGCCGGCGGCGATCCGCCCGTAGACGGGAAGCTGCACCGCTTCGCTTTCGGTGTTGACCGCGACGGCGGGCAGCGCGAAGTCGCCCTTGATGACGTTCGGCGAGAAGCCGTTGGCGGGTTCGGCGGCCCGCGCCGCGGCTTCCAGGTTCTCGGGCAGGCGGAGAACTTCCAGCGCCCGCGCCCGGTGGGGCAGGCGGTGGATGAAGCCGCGTTCCTCGAGGCCGGTGATCAGGCGGTGGATCCCCGACTTGGAGCGCAGCCCCAGGGCATCCTTCATTTCGTCGAAGGAGGGGGCGATCCCGGTTTCCTTCAGGCGCTGGTCGATGAACACCAGAAGCTCGTACTGTTTCCTGGTCAGCATGCCGTCCTCCAGTCTGCTTCCTTTTGGGTGCCATCCCCTGATGGGCGGGAGGGGGAGGCGCTCAGGAACAAAAGACAAACGTCGAGCATGTTCTAGTTTGGTTCCAGGCCCACGTCAAGCATTGATTGTATTTTTGTGTCGCCGATTCAGATCGAGACCGTCCCCTGGCGCAGGGGGATGATCTCGACCCGCGTCCCGGCCGTGGCGGACGGCGCGTGGGGCGGGCGTATCAGCAGGCAGTCGGCCTCGGCGAATCGGGCCAGCATGGCGCTGTCTTGTTTTTCGAACGGGGTCGCCACCGGGTTTCCTTGGTCGTCGACGGCGAGCACCGCGCGCATGTATTCCTGGCGCCCGTCGTTGGCCGGCAGGTCCCGGCCAAGGAGGGCCGTCGGCGGCGGGCCGCCGTCGCCGCCGATGCCGAGCATCACCGCCATCGCCGGCTTGAGGAAGACCACCGAGGTGACGCCGGCCGACACCGGGTTGCCGGGCAGGCCGAGCACCGGGACGTCGCCCAGGCGGCCGAAGATCAGCGGCTTGCCGGGCCGCATCGCCACCTTGAAGAAGTCGAGTTCCAGCCCCTCGTCGCCGAGGATCTTGCGCACCAGGTCGTGGTCGCCCACCGAGGCGCCGCCGATGGTCACCAGGAGGTCGGACCGGCGTGCCCCGGCCAGCCGGGCGAGCAGCGAGTCCGCGTCGTCCCGGGCGATGCCGAGGTTGATCGGGACCCCGCCCAGGGCCTCGACGTAGGCGGCCAGGGCGAGGCTGTTGGAGCTGATGATCTGGTCGGCGCGCAGGGGGTCGCCGGGCATCGCCAACTCGTTGCCGGTGGCCAGGATGGCGATCCGCGGCCGGCGCCGGACCTCGAGCCAGGGCACGTTCATGGCCGCCGCCAGGGCGATGTCGCGGGCGCTGAGCACGGTGCCGGCGGACAGCAGCACGTCGCCCTCCTTGAAGTCCATGCCCCGGGCGCGGATGAAGCGGCCCTCGGGGGCCGCGACGTGGATGGTGATCCGCGTCCCCTCGGCGGTGGTGTCTTCCTGCATGACCACGGCGTCGGCGCCCGCCGGAAGCGGGGCGCCGGTGAAGATGCGCGCCGTCTGGCCGGCGCCGACGGCGCCTTCGAAGGCGCTCCCGGCCGCCGCTTCGCCGATCAGCTCCAGGCTCGCCGGCGGCTGGCCGACGTCGGCGGCGCGCACCGCGTAGCCGTCCATGGATGACACCGCCGCCGGGGGATGCGACAGGCGCGAGGCGACGTCGCCGGCCAACACCCGCCCCAGCGCCCCGGCCAGGGCGACCTGTTCGCAACCCAACGGGGCGAAGCCGGCGGTGACCCGTTCGAGGGCCTCGGCGACGGGGATCATGAGTTTTCGGCCTTGAAGGTTCCCGACCGGCCGCCGGACTTGGCGACCAGCCGGATGTCCTCGATGCGCATTCCCCGGTCCACCGCCTTGCACATGTCGTAGACGGTCAGCGCGGCCACCGCGACGGCGGTCAGGGCCTCCATCTCGACGCCGGTCCTTCCCTTCAGCCGGCAGGTCGCGGTGATGTCGACGCAGTCGCGCTCGGGATCGCAGCTCAGGTCCACCTCGACCGAGGTCAGGGCCAGGGGATGGCACAGCGGAATCAGGTCCGGGGTCCGCTTGGCGCCCATGATGCCGGCCAGTTGGGCGACGCTCAGCACGTCGCCCTTGGCGAACCCGCTATCGACGATCCTGGCCATGGTCTCGGACTGCATGCGCACCGAACCCTTGGCGGTGGCTGTGCGTTCCGTGATCTCCTTGCCCGAGACGTCGACCATCACCGCGTTGCCTTGGGAATCGAAATGGGTGAACTCAGCCATCAGGCCCTCCTCATTCGCGGCTCCGGCCGGGCGAGCAGGGCGCGGGTGGCCGCTTCCACGTCGTCGCTGCGCATCAGCGATTCGCCGACCAGGAAACAGGTGACCCCGGCGCCGGACACACGGCCCAGGTCTCGGCGGCCGTGGAGGCCGCTTTCGCTGACCGCGATACGGTCCGCCGGGACCATGGAGACCAGCCGTTCGGTGGTCGAGATGTCGGTTTCCAGGGTCTTGAGGTCGCGGTTGTTGATGCCGATGAGGCGGGCCTCGAGCTTCAGGGCGCGCTCCATCTCGGCCCGGTCGTGGACCTCGGCCAGGACGTCCATCGACAGTTCGCCGGCGACGGCTTCCAGCTCCCGGGCCTGGCCGTCGTCGAGGGCGGCCAGGATGAGCAGCACGCAGTCGGCGCCCAGGGCCCGGGATTCGACGATCTGGTAGGGATCGAGCATGAAATCCTTGCGCAGGACCGGCAGCGTCACCGCCGCCGCCCGGGCCGTCACCAGGTGGTCGTCGGCGCCCTGGAAGTAGGGGACGTCGGTCAACACCGACAGGCAGGTGGCGCCGCCGCTCTGGTAGGCCTTGGCCAGGGCCGCCGGGTCGAAGTCGGGACGGATCAGGCCGCCCGACGGCGAGGCCCGCTTGATCTCGGCGATCAGCCCGTAGCCTCCGCCATCGGTCGCCGCCCGCAGACGCTCGGCGAAGGGCCGCGGCGGCGGCGCCTTGGCGGCCTCGGCGGAGACCGTGCCCAGGGGGCGGCGCTGCTTGCGGCGCGCGACGTGGGCGCGCTTGTCGGCGCAGATGCGGGCCAGGATGTCACTCATCCCGGCGCCGCGCCGCCCGCCTCGGCGGGCGGTTCGCTGTTGGTGATCTCGACCAGCCGCTCGAGCGTCGCCTTGGCCTGGCCGCCGTCGATCGCGGTCGCCGCCAGGGCCATGCCGTCGCTCAGGGTCTCGGCCTTGCCGGCGACGACCAGCGAGGCGGCGGCGTTGTACAGCACCACGTCGCGAAACGGACCCGGCTTTCCGTCCAGCATGTCGCGCATGGCCCGGGCGTTGGTTTCGGGGTCGGCGCCCTTGAGGTCGGCGGGGTCGGCGCGCGACAGCCCGGCATCCTCGGGGACGACCTCGAAACAGTCGACCCGGCCGTCCTTGAGCTCGGCGACGTAGGAGACGTCGGTGGTCGTCAGCTCGTCGAGGCCGTCGCCGCCGTGGACCACCCAGGCCCGCTCGCAGCCCAGTTTGCCCAGGACCTCGGCCATCGGCTCGATCCACTGGCGGGCGAAGACGCCCGTGAACTGGCGGCTGACCCCGGCCGGGTTGGACAGCGGTCCCAGCAGGTTGAAGATGGTCCGGGTGCCGAGCTCGACCCGGGTCGGCCCGACGTGGCGCATGGCGCTGTGGTGGCGCGGCGCCATCAGGAAACCGATGCCGGCCTCCCATATCGAGCGCTTGACCAACCTCATGTCGGCCTCGATGTTGACGCCCAGCGCCGTCAGGACGTCGGCGGCGCCGGACTTCGACGACAGCGCCCGGTTGCCGTGCTTGGCCACCGGCACCCCGGCCGCCGCCACCACCAGCGCCGCGCCGGTCGAGATGTTGAAGGTCCCCGAACCGTCGCCGCCGGTGCCCACGACGTCGATCGCCCCGGCCGGGGCTTCGATGTGCAGCGCCTTGGCGCGCATGGCGCGCACGGCGCCGGTGATCTCGGCGACGGTCTCGCCGCGCACCCTCAGCGCCATCAGGAAGGCGCCGATCTGGGACGGCGTGGCATTCCCCGACATGATGATGTCGAAGGCGGTTTCGGCCTCGGCCTCGTCCAGCGTCTCGCCGCCGGCGACTTTCGACAGCAGGGCCTTCATGTCCTCGAGTGTTTGATTCATGCCGCGGCCTTCCCACTGGTTGCCAGATCGATGAAGTTGTGGAGCAGTTTGTGGCCGTGCTCCGAGGCGATGCTCTCGGGGTGGAACTGGACCCCGTGGACGGGCAACGAGCGGTGGGCCAGCCCCTGGATCACCCCGTCGTCGCTGTGCGCCGTCGCCGCCAGGCACCCGGGCAGCGAATCCCGGTCCACCGTCAGCGAGTGGTAACGGGTCGCCGTGAAGGGGCTGGGGATGCCGGTGAAGACCCCGCTCCCCTGGTGGTGGATTTGGCTGAGCTTGCCGTGCATCGGCTTGGGGGCGCGGACCACCCGGCCGCCGAAGGCCTGGCCGATGCACTGATGGCCAAGGCATACCCCGAGGATGGGAACGCGCCCGGCCGCCGCGGCGACCAGCTCCAGGCAGATGCCGGCGCGGTCGGGATCGCAGGGGCCCGGGGAAATGACGATGCCCCGGGGGTCCATGGCCAACGCATCGTCCACCCCGAGGACGTCGTTGCGCCGCACCTCGACCTCGGCGCCAAGCTCTCCGAGATAATGGCGGAGGTTGTAGGTGAAGCTGTCGTAGTTGTCGATTATCAGAAACATTTCAAACGGGTAGGCTGGTTTTTCGAAACTTGATTCCAATACCAAGAAGCATGACCGGAAGCATTACGCCGCCCCGGCGGCGTGTCCGTAGGGCAACATTGCCGGGCGTCACCGTCATCGTCAAGTACGGCGGCAACATGGAAACCTTTGGCCTGCTTCGAAGCGCCGGGTTTCGAACCGGAAACCGGATATTTCGTCAAGGTTCCCATCGAAACCGGGAAAGCATTCCAAAACATCGCGCCAGACCCCTTGACATTCCAGTAACTGGAATGTTCATATAAGGGTTCTAGTATACTGGAAGGTTTGACTCGACCTTACCTGAACACACCCGGATAACCCACCGATTCCGCGGGCTCCGGCGTTCGACTTATCACCCCAATGGGATTTGCCAGGAGGTTAGCATCATGATCAAGCTGAAAGTGGACGGAATGACCTGTGATCACTGTGTGAAGGCCGTAAGCCAGGCCCTGTCCAAGGTCGCCGGCGTGGAGAAGGTCGTCGAGGTCCGCCTGGACAACGGAGAGGCCACCTTGGAGGGCCGGCCCGACGAGGCCCAACTGATTGCGGCGGTGAGCGAGGAGGGGTACCAGGCCCTGGTGATTCAATAACCCTGCCGTGCCCCGGGCTCCGGCCAAGAGTCTTTCCCCAAACGAATAGGCGTCGGCGAAAAGGTGTCAAATGAACGAGCAACTGACTTTCTCCATTCAGGGCATGACCTGCGCGAGCTGTGTGTCGCGGGTGGAGCGGGCTTTGAAGAAGCTTTCGGGGGTCGAGGAGTCGGCGGTCAACCTGTCCACCGAGAAGGCGACCGTGGTCTTCGATCCCGAGGGGATCGGCCCGGCCGATCTCTTCGCCGCGGTGGATGCGGCCGGCTACACGCCGGTCGCCCAGCGACTCGAGGTCGCCGTCGCCGGGATGACCTGCGCCTCCTGCGTCGGCCGGGTCGAGCGGGCGATCAGGAAGCTCCCCGGGATCCTCGAGGCCAACGTCAACCTGGCCACCGAAAAGGCGAGCGTGAACTTCCTGCCCGGGGCGTCGAACCCGGCCGGCATCATGGAAGCAATCGAGAAGGCCGGCTACACGCCGCGGGAGGTGGACGGCGAAGGGAAGGAGGAGGACCTGGAGCGCGCGGCGCGGGAAGCGGAGCTTGCCAAGCTGCGGCGTGACCTGCTCATAGCCGCCGCCTTCACCATCCCCCTGTTCCTCGTCGCCATGCTCAAGTTCTTGCCCGGTGTGAGAGAGCCAATGCTGTCGCTCCTTTCCGAGCGCGGTTGGATGTGGATTGAATTCGTCCTGGCGACCCCGGTGCAGTTCTATGCGGGGCGGCGCTTCTACCGTTCCGGCTGGGCCGAGATGAGCCATCTGAGCCCGGGCATGAGCAGCCTGGTGATGCTCGGCTCCAGCGCCGCGTTTTTCTACTCGGTGCTGGCGCTGCTGGTCCCGGACATTTTCCCCGAGGGCTCGGCGACCACGTATTTCGAGGCGGCCGGCGTCATCATCACCCTGATCCTGCTCGGCCGGTTCCTCGAGGCCATCGCCAAGGGCCGCACCTCCGAGGCCATCAAGAAGCTGATGCGGCTTCAGGCCAAGACGGCCCGTGTCCTCAGGGACGGCGAGGAGATGGAGATTCCGATCGAGGCCGTGGTGCCGGGAGACATGGTGCTGGTCCGCCCCGGCGAACGCCTGCCGGTGGACGGGGTGGTGACCGAGGGCTCGAGCTACGTCGACGAGTCGATGATCACCGGCGAGCCCATCCCGGTGGAGAAGCGGGCGGGGGCCGAAGTGGTGGGCGGCACGGTCAACAAGACCGGCGCCTTCACCATCGAGGCCACCCGCGTCGGGGCGGATACCGTGTTGAGCCAGATCATCAAGATGGTCGAGGAAGCGCAGAGCTCCAAGCCGCCCATCCAGCGGCTCGCCGACAAGATCGCCTCGGTGTTCGTGCCCGTGGTCATCGTCCTCTCCCTCATCACCTTCGGAATCTGGCTCTTCGTCGGGCCGTCGCCGGCGTTGAGTTATGCTTTCGTGACCGCCGTCTCGGTCCTTCTCATCGCCTGCCCCTGCGCCATGGGCCTGGCCACGCCGACCGCGATCATGGTGGGCACCGGCAAGGGCGCCGAGATGGGTGTCCTGTTCCGCAAGGGCGCCGCGCTGGAGATCCTGGCGCGGGTCGACGCGGTGGTGCTGGACAAGACCGGCACCCTGACCATGGGCCGTCCCGTGATGACCGATTTCCATCACCGCGGGTCCGCTGGCGCGCAGGAGGATTCGCCGCAAACCCTGCGCCTGGTGGCCGCCGCCGAGTCCAAGAGCGAACACCCCATCGCCGAGGCAATCGTGCGCGCGGCACAGGAGCGTGGGATCGAGATTCCGCCGGTGACGGGGTTCAACGCCGAACCTGGCTTCGGCATCGAGGCCGAGGTCGACGGCCATCTGGTCCAGGTCGGCGCCGACCGCTACATGAGGAAGCTGGGCGTCGACATCTCGGACACCGAGGACCTGGCGGCGAAACTCGCCGGCGAGGCCAAGAGCCCCCTCTACGCCGCGGTGGACGGCGGGCTCGCCGCCGTGATCGCGGTGGCCGATCCGCTCAAGGAGGGCAGTCGCGAGGCGATCACGGCGCTCCACGATCTGGGTGCCGATGTGGCCATGCTGACCGGCGACAACCGGCGCACCGCCGATGCCATCGCGCGCCAGCTCGGGATAGACCGGGTGTTGGCCGAGATACTGCCCGACCAGAAGGCCGAGGAGGTCAAGCGGCTCCAGGCCGGGGGCAAAAAGGTCGCCTTCGTCGGCGACGGCATCAACGACGCGCCGGCACTGGCCCAGGCCGACGTGGGCATCGCCATCGGCACCGGGACCGACATCGCCATCGAGGCTGGCGAGGTAATCCTGATGTCGGGGGACCTGCGGGGCATCGTCAATGCCGTCGCCCTTTCGAGGCGAACCCTGAAAACGATCAGGTACAACTTCTTCTGGGCTTATGCCTATAACGTGGCCCTGATCCCGGTCGCCGCCGGGGTGCTCTTTCCCCTGCTGGGTCTTCTCCTGAACCCCATGCTGGCGGCCGGCGCGATGAGCGTCTCCAGCCTCTTCGTGGTGACCAATTCATTGCGCCTGCGCGGCTTCCGTCCGCCCCTCGCAAGTGAGCCGCGGACCTCGGCGGACCCCGCAGCGTTGGTCGGGGAACCGGCATGAGGGAAATGTTTTCGTTGGATAAATCGACTTCCGAAACCGGAGGATCGTGATGAACATCGGAACCGCGGCCGACCAATCGGGAGTTCCCGCCAAGACCATCCGCTACTACGAGAGCATCGGCCTGATCCCGCCGGCGGCGCGCGCCGAGAACGGCTACCGCGACTACGACCGGACCGACGTCGAGACCCTGCGCTTCGTCCAGCGCGCCCGCCACCTGGGGTTCTCGGTCAGGGACGTCGGCAACCTGCTGGCCCTGTGGCGCGACAAGAAGCGGGCCAGCGCCGATGTCAAGGCGTTGGCCCTGCGCCACATCGCCGAGGTGGAAACCCGGATCGCCGAACTGGAGACCATCCGCCGGACCCTGATCCACCTCACCGGCCGCTGCCACGGCGACGACCGCCCCGACTGCCCGATCATCGAGGATATGGCCGGCGCCATGGCGCTTCCTGAGGCCGAGGAAATCCTGTAGACTGGGTCGACCTGGTGGAACCGAGGCGGGGGGCGAACCGAGCCATGGCCAAGGAAAGCAAGTCCAAGAAGCGCCAGCGTCTGCTGATGCAGATCGAACAGGGGATCAGTCTCGCCAACCGCGAGGTCATCGACGGCCTCATCCCGCCGGTCACCGCGGAAAGCGTGATGCCGTTCACGATCTCGGTGGCTCGGCTGAGGGCGAAGTACCTGGCAGCCGCCTACGAGTTCGCCGAGAAGGAACACGGGAACGCCCTCGACGAATCCGAAGTGACGACGTTGCGCCGCCACCAGGAAATGTACGAGGCCGCCCGCGACGCCTTCGAAGCCCTGACCACGGCCATCGAACGCGGTTACGTCAAGCTCGGCTAGAACGACGATTCGGGCTCTTCGAGGAAGGCCCGCTCCTCGGCGGTGTCGCCAGGGTTCGGTCGAACCCCTTGTCCAGGGCCAGCGTTCCCTCCGCCGTCTCTATGGGTCATTATCAGTGCCTCTTGGTATAATCCAGGCGCTGTTGGTGAAGCCCAGGCGGGAGGCGGGCAGGTGAAGGGCGCGACCGGGTCTCGGAAACGAAAGAAGAAGACCAAACGATCGGCGGCCAGGCCCAATCCCCGCCGTCAGGCGGTCTATGCCGCGATCGCCCTGGCCGCCGTCCTCGGCGGCTACGGGGTGGGGGTGCTGGTCGAGGACGAGGTTCGGCCGCCGCCGTCCAAGTCGCTCGCTCTGGATTCCGGGAAGGGGAAGGCGGAGCCCTGGTATGCCACCCAGCCGCCGCCGCCGTCGCTGATCACGGCCCCCGACGCCCCCCTGTTCCCGGACCCCTCCGACGAACCCCGGGAAACGCCGGCCCTTGCCTACGAGGAGGCCCTGCCCCAGGAGGTCTACGAGCCGCCGCCGCCCAAACCCGCGTCCACGCCGCAAACGTCACCGGCCCCGGCCGAGATCGCCGCCGTGCCGGCGGTGCCGCCCCCGATGCCCGGCGAGACGCCGCCGTGGCGCCGGTTCGCGGTGGCGGCGCCGGACACCGGGGGCCGGCCGATGATCGCCGTGGTCATCGACGACATGGGGGTGGACCGCAAGCGCACCGCCCGGACGATCGCCCTCGTTGGGCCGCTGACCCTGTCCTTCCTGACCTACGCCGATGACCTGGAGCGGCAGACGGCGGCGGCGCGCAAGGCCGGTCACGAGCTCCTCCTGCACGTCTCCATGGAGCCCGGCGGCAACGTCGATCCCGGCCCCAACGTGCTGCTGGTCGGTCTCGGGGCCGAGGAACTGCGCCGCCGCCTGCGCTGGGGTCTGTCGCGCTTCGACACCTACGTCGGCATCAACAACCACATGGGCAGCAAGTTCACCGCCGCCGCCGCCGGGATGGCGGTGGTGATGGAGGAACTCAAGGCCCGCGGTCTGCTGTTCCTGGATTCGCGGACCTCGGGGGCGACGGTGGGAGCCAAGCTGGCCCGCCGTTTCGGGGTTCCCTTCGCCGAACGCAACGTCTTCCTCGACAACGTCAACCAAGTGGCGGCGGTCAACGCCCGCCTCGCCGAGGTCGAGCGGCTGGCCCGGCGCAAGGGGTTCGCGATCGCCATCGGCCACCCCCGCGACGCCACCATTACCGCCCTCACCCGATGGCTGGACGGGATCGCGGCGAAGGGATTCGCGCTGGTCCCGTTGAGCGCCGTGGTCGGCGGGCCGGGGGCCGGGGCCGAGGTCGACCTGGAGGCCACGAGATGATCCGTCTTTGCGGGGAGGGCGAGTTCGAGGCCGTTCTCGCCATCATCAACGACGCCGCCGAGGCCTATCGGGGGATCATCCCGGCCGACCGCTGGAAGGTCCCCTACATGGCCAAGGACGAACTGCGCCACGAGATCGACGCCGGGGTCGTCTTCAGGGGCTGGGAGGAGGACGGCGAACTGGTCGGCGTGATGGGCCTCCAGGACCTCGGCGAGGTGGTGCTGATCCGCCACACCTACGTCAAGACGGCGCGCCGCGGCCAGGGGATCGGCGGCCGGCTCCTGGACGACCTGCGCCGGCGCACCGAGTCGCCGATCCTGGTCGGCACCTGGGCCGCCGCCGAGTGGGCGATCCGGTTCTACGAGAAACACGGTTTCCGCCTGGTCTCCAAGGCGGACAAGGACTACCTGCTGGGCCGCTACTGGTCGATCCCCGAGCGTCAGGTCGAGACCTCGGTGGTCCTAGTGGATAAAATCTAACATATGGCACCCATACGACGGCCGCTTCACCCGACCACGTTGACCAGGCTGCCCCGGGGCAGGACGCTGGACTGGCCGCTGCTGAGGAGGGCGGCCAGCTGGCTGGAGAAGGGGTTGGGTTTTCCGAGGGCGTCGCGAAGCGAGGTCAGGCGGTCGAGCCGGGTGCCGGCCAGGGCGACCGCCCTGTTGATCGCGACGATGGCCGCATCCACGCCCTTGTCGCTCAGCAGGTCCAGGACGTCGATGCCCAGTCCCGCCGAATCCAGGGGTTGGGAGATGATGACGATACTGCCGCCGTAGGCGCTGGTCTGCAGGGTGATATCGCCCCCCTTGCTGGAGATCAACCTGGCGTACTTGAATTCGGTGGTTTCGACCAGGCTGTTGATCTGGTCGATGACCCGATGCGCCAGGGCCTGGATGTTGAGACGCGAGACGCGGGTCCCGCCGTCGATCAGCAGGTTGGTCGAGGGCGAGACGAGTGAGTCGTGGTTGGCCACGGCGAACGCCGACTTCAGGGAGCGGAGGGCGCCGAGGATGCCGTTGCCGGCGGTGATGGCGAGGGCGAGGGCCGAGGTCACGTCCTCGAAGCTGAGGACGATCCGCGACGATGCGAAGGGGCCGGACTCGAGTCCCTTGGGAAGCGCCAGGGAACGGATGCTCCCGGTCCTCGACAGGATGGAAATCGAATCGAGGGCATTCCTGCCGTCAAATGCGATGTTGGTAGCGGAAATCGCGCCGGCGCTGAAAGCCAACGAATACTCCTCCTTCTGGAGGTCTCGGCCCAGCGCTTCAGCCGGACGTTATGACCAACCGGGGAAAATACACCAAAACCCGTTTAAAATCAATGGAATCAGGAGCGATCGCCGGCGAACCTGACGGCTTCCTCGGCGGCCCGGATCAGGGCCAGGGCCTTGTTGCAGCTTTCCTGGTATTCGGCCTCCGGATCGCTGTCGGCGACGATGCCGCCGCCGGCCTGGACGTACATGGTGCGGTCCTTGACGATGGCGGTGCGCAAGGCGATGCAGGTGTCCATCTCGCCGTTGGCCCCGAAGTAGCCGATGCACCCGGCGTAGATGCCCCGCCGCTCGGGTTCCAACTCGTCGATGATCTCCATCGCCCGGACCTTGGGGGCGCCCGACACGGTGCCCGCCGGGAAGCCGGCGAACATCGCCTCCATGGCGTCGTACCTGGAATCGTCGAGTTCGCCCTCGACGTTGGAGACGATGTGCATGACGTGGGAGTAGCGTTCGATGGTCATCTGCTCGGTGACCTTGACCGTTCCCACCTTGGCCGTCCGGCCGACGTCGTTGCGCCCGAGGTCGAGCAGCATCAGGTGTTCGGCCCGCTCCTTGGGGTCGGCCAGCAGTTCCTCGGCCAGCGCCGCGTCCCGTTCGGGGGTCTCGCCGCGCTTGCGGGTGCCGGCCAGCGGGCGCAGGGTGATCGTGCCGTCGCGCACCCGGACCAGGATCTCGGGGCTCGAGCCGACCACCGAGAAGTCGCCGAAGTCCAGAAAGAACAGGAACGGCGAGGGGTTGGTCCGCCGCAGCGCCCGGTACAGCGACAACGCCGGCAGCGTGAAGGGGACCGAGAACCGCTGCGACAGCACGACCTGGAAGACGTCGCCGGCCAGGATGTACTCCTTGGCCTTGAGGACCATCCGGTGGAAGTCTTCGCGGTCCATGTTGGATCGCGGTTGAGGGCTGTCGGCCGGCTCGCCGTGGTGGCGGTGGGGCAGGCTGCGCTCGAAGTCGTCGACCACGTCGGCCAGCCGTTCGCAGGCCTGCCGGTAGGCGGCCTCGGCGTCGAGCCCCGGGGTGGGGCGGACCGGGGTGATCACCTGAACGGTGTCCTCGATGGTGTCGAAGACCGCCATCACCGTCGGCCGCAGGAAGATACCGTCGGGCGTCCCCAGGATGTCGGGGTTGTCGTCGGGCAGCCGTTCGACCAGGCGCACCATGTCGTAGGCCATGTAGCCGACCAGGCCGGCCGCCATCGGCGGCATCCCGGGCGGCATGTCGATCCGCGATTCGGCGACCATGGAGCGCAGGGACTCGATGGCGCCCTCGGCGCAGGGCTCGAAGGCCTCGGCGTCGAAGCGGGCCCGGCGGTTGACCTCGGCGCGATTGCCGAAACAGCGCCAGATGAGGTCCGGCTTCAGGCCGATGACCGAGTAGCGGCCGCGGATGGCCCCGCCCTCGACCGATTCCAGGAGGAAACTGTTGGCCCGGCCGTCGGCCAGCTTGAGCATCGCCGAGACCGGGGTCTCCAGGTCCGAGACCAGGGACGTCCACACCACCTGGGGCCGTTCGCCGTAGGTTTCCTTGAAGGCCGGGAAGTCGGGAAGCGCTTTCATTCCTAGAAATTTGTGTCGAAGGATTTCTGGTTGACGGACACTTCGTAGCGTCCCCGCAGGGCGTTGGCCAACTGGGCCTTCAGGTCGTCCCGCAACGACCGGGTGATCTGCTGGCCGAGGGCCTCGAAGACGTCCTGGTCGGCGTAGGGGTCGGCGGCCCGGACCTCCTTGAGCCGCGCCACGTAGGAAGCCTCGGCGCCCCGCGCGGTGGTAGCGTCGCCTTGCTGGATCGTGAAAATGGCGTCAATCAGGGCCCTGGGCAGGTCGTCGGCGGCGCCCACGGCGGCGCGGGTGAACGCCGCCGTGGTCGTCACCTCGATGCCCATCTCAGCGGCGATGGCCGAGGGCTCGGCGCCGTTGCGGAGCCGCTCGACGATGGCTTGCGCCGTCTCCGCCGTCGCCGTGGCCCGTTGCTCCCTCTTCCAGGCCTCGGCGACCTCCTCGGACACGCTCTCCAACGGCCGCAGGGTCGGCGGGGTCACGCCGTCGACCCTGACGATGAAGTAGCCGTTGGGGCCGGCTTCGCTGAGGTTGCTCTCCGAGCTCTCGAAGGTGGCGAAGGCGGTCTCGAGGAATTTTCCTTCCGCGGGCAGGCCCTCCACCGGGGTGCCTGCGGGGTCGAGGCCGTTGCGGTCGGTGGCCCCGATGCGGAGCAGTTCGAGATCGAGCTGGGCCGCCGCTTCCTCCAGGGTGGCGCCGCCGCCCAGGGTGTCCTCGAGCCGGTTGGCGAGGTCGTACAGGCTGTCGATGGCCTTCTCGCTGGCCAGTTCGGCGGTCAGTTCCCGGCGCACCTCGTCGAGGCTCACGTGGCTCGCCGCCTCGATCTCCGAGACCCGGATCACATGCCAGCCCAATGGGCTCCTGATCGGCTGGCTGTGGCCGCCCTCGGGCAGCGAGAAGGCGGCATCGGACATTTCGGCCAGCAACTCGTCGCGCACGACAAGGCCGAGATCGACGAATTCCGTGCCCTCTCCGGCCATCTCCTCGCCCAGTTCGGCGAAATCGCGGCCCGCCGACAGCTTTTCGATGACGTCCTTGGCGGTGGCCTCGTCGTCGGTCAGGATCTGCTGGAGGCGGCGCCGTTCGGGCTGGCTGTAGTCGCCCTCGCGCTGGGCGAAGGCCTCCTCGATTTCCTCCTCGGCGATGGCGATCTCCCTGGCCAGCCGCTCCGCCTGCAGGCGGAGCACGGTCAGGGCCCGGTACTCGGGCGCCGTGAAGCGGGCCGCGTTGTCCTTGTGGAACTTTGCCAGGGCCCCGGGGTCGGGGTCTCCGATGCCGCGCGCCGTGCGGTCGGCGATGACCAGGACTTCACCGACGCGCCGTTCCCGGCGGTAGCGGTAGAGGGGCTCGAGCAAGGCCTTGGGCACCGTCCCGCCGGCCCACACGCTGTCCACGAGCTGGCCGCGGGCCAGGTCGCGGCGGACCCGTTCGACGAAGCCCTGCTCGCTCATTCCCTGGGACTGCAGGAACTGATTGAAGACCGCCTTGTCGAACTTGCCCAGGGCGCCGAAGAAGCCCGGGTCGTTGCGGATCGTGTCGCGCACCAGCCGGTCGCTGACGGTGACCCCCAACTCGCCGGCGGCGATGTCGAACAGGGTGTTCTCGATGAGGATCCCGAGGACCTGGTCGCGCAGGCCCATGGCCCGGATCTGCTCCGCGTCCAGTTGCTGGCCGAGGAAGCGGCGCAGGGTAAGGACCTGCTGCTGGAACTCGCGGTTGAGTTGGCCGGTCTGGATCTCCCGATCCCCGACCCAGGCCGCGATGTCGGAGTCGGTGGCGCTGCGGAAGACGTTGGGGATGCCCCAGACGGCGAAGCTGAGGATCAGCATGCCGAGGAGAATCTTGACCACGATGCCGGCGGAACGCTTGCGGATGGCTTCCAACATAGGCGTAAACAGAACTTCCTGTGGCTGCGGTACGACGCGGTCCGGCGCCCACCAGGCGGGCGGGCGGCATCATAAGAGGACGGCAAATGGCCCGCAACCTCGGAATATGGAAGGGCGGGGACGCATATGCTAAACAGGCACCGTCAAACCGGATCGGGAATCCCACGATGACCGCCACCCGCCGTCCCCTGATCGCCGGCAACTGGAAGATGAATGGAACCCGAAGCGACGCCCTGGCCCTGGCCGGCGGCCTGGCCGCGGCCATGAAGGGGCGCCGGAAGGCCGCCTTCGAGATGCTGGTCTGTCCCCCCTTCACCCTGATCGCCGGAGTCGGCGAGGCCGTCGCCGGCAGTCCCATCGCGCTCGGCGGCCAGGACTGCCACGCCGCGGACCGGGGCGCCCACACCGGCGACGTCAGCGCCGCCATGCTGGCCGACCTCGGCTGCGCCTACGTCATCGTCGGCCACTCGGAGCGCCGGACCGACCACCGCGAGGCCGACGCCGGGGTCAAGGCCAAGGCCGAAGCCGCCATCGGGCAGGGCTTGACGGCAATCGTCTGCATCGGCGAGAGCGAAGCCCAGCGCGACGCCGGGGAAACCCTCGAGGTGGTCGAAACCCAGCTTGCCGGCTCTCTTCCCGAAGCCGCCGGGGCGGCCAATACGGTCATCGCCTACGAACCGGTGTGGGCGATCGGCACCGGGCGCACCGCCACCCCGGACGAGGCCCAGGAGGTCCACGCCTTCATCCGCGACCGGCTTGCCGGGCGGCTGGGCGGAGCGGTGGCCGAGGGACTGCGGATTCTCTACGGCGGCTCGATGAAACCCGGCAACGCCCGGGAACTCCTCGCCCTGGCCGACGTCGACGGCGGACTGATCGGCGGCGCCAGCCTCGACGCCGGAGATTTTTTGGCGATCGCCGAGAGTTGTTAGAAGTTGGTGCTGGCCATTTGCCGCGCCAGGGTCTAAATAGCCCCACAACGCCACGGAATCTGTCGGAAAATCATGACCACGGTAATAGTCGTCATCCATCTGCTCCTGGCCATCGCCCTGGTCGGCACGGTGCTGATCCAGCGTAGCGAGGGCGGGGGACTGGGCATCGGCGGCGGCGGCGGCATGGGCGGCTTCATGACCGGCCGCGCCACGGCCAACCTGCTGACCCGCACCACGGCGGTGCTCGCCGCCGGTTTCTTCGCCACCAGCATGCTGCTCGCCGTCCTCTCCGGAGGCGCCCGGGAACCCGCGTCGATCCTCGATCAGCCGGCGCCGGCGGTCCAGCAACCGGCGACGCCCACCGGGCCCAGCGTGCCGGTGGACCAGTAGGCCGGTGGACCAGTAGGCCGGCGATGGTCGCTAGCGGTACAAGGGGATCGCAAAAGTTTTCGCGGAGGCGGTGAAATTGCCGCCTCTTCTCTTTATGGGGCGGCTTCATCTGGTGTAGGGTATCGGTCCATGACGCGGTTCATCTTCATCACCGGCGGCGTGGTTTCCTCACTCGGCAAGGGGCTGGCTTCGGCGGCCCTGGGGGCGCTTCTCCAGGCGCGCGGCTTCAAGGTCCGCCTGCGCAAGCTGGACCCCTACATCAACGTCGACCCGGGGACCATGAGCCCCTACCAGCACGGCGAGGTCTACGTCACCGACGACGGCGCCGAGACCGACCTCGACCTCGGCCATTACGAGCGCTTCACCGGCGTCCCGTCGCGCCAGAGCGACAACGTCACCACCGGACGCATCTATTCCAACGTCATCGCCAAGGAGCGCCGCGGCGACTACCTGGGGGCGACCATCCAGGTGATCCCCCACATCACCGACGCGATCAAGGAGTTCATCCTCGACGACATCGACGACGAGGACTTCATCCTGTGCGAGATCGGCGGCACCGTCGGCGACATCGAGGGCCTGCCGTTCCTCGAGGCGATCCGCCAGTTGGGCAACGACCTGGGCCGCCAGCGGACCATGTATCTCCACCTGACGCTGCTGCCCTACATCCCGACGGCCGGCGAACTCAAGACCAAGCCGACCCAGCACTCGGTGAAGGAACTGCTCAACGTCGGCATCCAGCCGGACCTGCTGCTGTGCCGGGCCGACCGCGACATCCCGGACGCCGATCGGCGCAAGATCTCCCTGTTCTGCAACGTCCGCCAGGAGGCGGTGATCCCGGCGCTCGACGCCCAGAGCATCTACGGGGTCCCCGTCCTCTACCACGAACAGGGTCTGGACGAGCAGGTGTGCCGGTACTTCGGGCTCGACACCGGGGCTCCCGACCTGTCGCGCTGGCGCGACATCATCGAACGCTTCACCAAGCCCGAGGGCGAGGCCACCATCGCCATCGTCGGCAAGTACACCGGCCTCCTCGACGCCTACAAGTCGCTGGCCGAGGCGCTGACCCACGGCGGCATCGCCAACAACGTCCGGGTCAACATGAACTGGATCGATTCCGAGATCTTCGAGCAGGAGGACGTGGTCCAGCACCTGGAAGGGGTCAACGGCATCCTGGTGCCGGGCGGCTTCGGCGAGCGCGGCGTCGAGGGCAAGATGGCGGCGGCGCGCTTCGCCCGCGAACGCCGGGTGCCCTATTTCGGCATCTGTTTCGGGATGCAGATGGCGGTGGTCGAGGCGGCCCGCAGCCTGGCCGGCATCCCCGACGCCGGCTCGACCGAGTTCGGCCCCTGCGCCGAGCCGGTGGTCGGCCTGCTCACCGAATGGATCAAGGACGGCACGCTGGAAACCCGCGCCGCCGGCGGCGACCTCGGCGGCACCATGCGGCTGGGCGCCTACGAGGCGCTGTTGAGCAAGGGAAGCCGCGTCCACGCCATCTACCGCGCCGACAGGATCAGCGAACGCCACCGCCACCGCTACGAGATCAACCTGAAATACGAGGAGAGGCTTTCGGAACGGGGCATGGTGTTCTCCGGCAAGTCGCCCGACGGCCTGCTGCCGGAGATCATGGAGATGCCCGAACACCCCTGGTACATCGGCGTCCAGTTCCATCCCGAGCTGAAGTCCAAACCCTTCGATCCCCACCCCCTGTTCACCTCGTTCATCGGCGCCGCCGTCGACCAGGCGCGG
>CAZWEZ010000066.1:0-20393 GCA_964632795.1 uncultured Thalassospiraceae bacterium
GGCCAGGTGGTGGTCAGCGGCACCCGCGAGGCGGTCGAGCGGGCGGTCGAGATCGCCTCCGGGCGGGGCGCCAGGAAATGCGTCATGCTGCCGGTCAGCGCCCCCTTCCATTGCCCGTTGATGGCCCCGGCCGCCGACGCCATGGCCGAGGCCCTGGCCGAGGTCAACATGTTCCCGCCGTTGGTGCCCCTGGTCGCCAACGTCACCGCCGGATCGGTCGAGGTGGTCGGCGACATCCGCCGCCTGCTGGTCGAACAGGTGACCGGCATGGTGCGCTGGCGCGAAAGCGTCCTTCACATGAAGGAGGCGGGCATCGCGACGTTGGTCGAGATCGGCGCCGGCAAGGTGCTGAGCGGGCTGACCCGGCGCATCGACCGCGACCTGGACAGCGTCAACATCGGCGCCCCGGAGGACGTCGAAGCCTTCCTGGCGACGGTTTAGGAATAGGAATACGGCCATGTTCGATCTTCAAGGAAAGTGCGCCCTGGTCACCGGCGCCGCCGGCGGCATCGGTGGCGCCATCGCCCGCCTGCTCCATTCCCGCCGGGCCGCGGTCGCCCTCACCGACATCCGCGCCGAGCCGCTGGAGGAGCTGGCCGGGGAACTGGGCGAGGGCGCCCACGCCCTGACCTGCGACCTCGGCGACGCCGCGGCGCCGGGAGCCCTGGCCAAGGACGCCGCGGCGGCCATGGGCGGCCTCGACATCCTGGTCAACAACGCCGGGCTGACCCGCGACGGATTGGCCATGCGGATGTCGGACGAGGACTGGCAGACGGTGCTCGACGTCAACCTGACGGCCGCCTTCCGGCTCGCCCGGGCGTGCCTGCGCCCGATGATGAAACGGCGCTGGGGACGGATCGTCTCCATCGCCTCGATCGTCGGCGTGACCGGCAACCCGGGCCAAGCCAACTACGCCGCCTCCAAGGCCGGCCTGATCGGCATGTCCAAGGCGCTGGCCGCCGAGGTCGCCTCGCGCGGCGTCACCGTCAACTGCGTGGCCCCCGGGTTCATCGTCACCGCGATGACCGACGCCCTGTCCGAGGAGCAGAAGGAACGCCTGGTCGCCGCCATCCCCAGCGGCCGGCTGGGGACGGTCGAGGACGTCGCCGCCGGGGTGCTGTTCCTGGCCAGCGACGAGGCCGCCTACGTCACCGGCCAGACCCTGCATGTGAACGGCGGGATGGCCATGATCTAGGAACCTGTTTCAAATTTCAAAGGGCGATTCCAGGTTGCTGGCCATGGTCAATAAAGTGTGTTAGGAAACGCTGCCTTTACCGGCCCGTGGGGACGCAGGGGTGTTTGAGACCTTTTTTGCATTTGAGAATTCGAACTTTGAGCCAAGGGAATGCACTATGAGTGACGTAGCCAAACGCGTGAAGATGATCGTCCTTGACCATCTCGGTGTCGAGGAATCAAAGGTAGTCGAGTCCGCCAGCTTCATCGACGATCTGGGGGCCGACAGCCTCGATACGGTCGAGTTGGTGATGGCCTTCGAGGAGGAGTTCGGCTGCGAGATTCCCGATGATGCCGCCGAGAAGATGCTGACCATCAAGGACGCCATCGTTTTCATCGAATCCCAGGAATCGTAGGTCCTGGCCCGGGGCCGGGCGTTTCGCGGAATCGGCGCCGCCTTCGGCCTATCGCGGAGCATCGTGAACCGAGCATCATGAGACGTGTGGTCGTCACCGGTATCGGACTTCTGACCCCCCTTGGCTGCGGGGTCGAGGTCAGCTGGCGGCGTCTGCTCGACGCCCAATCCGGGATTCGGGCCATCGACTCCTTCGACGTCTCCGACCTCAAGTCCAAGATCGCCGGGCAGTTGCCCCTCGGCAGCGCCGCCGAGGGAGCGTTCAACCCGGACGACTGGGTGTCGCCCAAGGACCAGCGGCGCATGGATGCGTTCATCGTCTACGGCCTGACCGCGGCCCGCCAAGCGGTGGAGGACTCGGGCTGGATGCCCGAGGACGATGAGTCGCGGTGCCGCACCGGGGTCATGATCGGTTCCGGCATCGGCGGCCTGGCCGAGATATCCAGGAGCGCGATCACCGTCGAGGAGCGCAACGTCCGCCGGCTCAGCCCGTTCTTCATCCCGGCCAGCCTGATCAACCTGATCTCCGGCCACGTGTCGATCGCCTACAGCTTCAAGGGACCCAACCACTCGGTGGTGACGGCCTGTTCGTCGGGCGCCCACGCCATCGGCGACGCGGCGCGGATCATCATGTGGGACGACGCCGACGTGATGGTCGCCGGGGGCGCCGAGGCCGCCATCTGCCGCCTCGGGGTGGCCGGCTTCGCCCAGGCCCGGGCGCTGTCGACCAATTTCAACGACACCCCCGAGAAGGCCTCGCGGCCCTGGGACCGCGACCGCGACGGCTTCGTCATCGGCGAGGGCGCCGGGATCGTGGTGCTGGAGGAACTGGAGCACGCCAGGAAACGCGGCGCCACCATCTACGCCGAGCTCATCGGCTACGGCATGTCGGGCGACGCCCACCACATCACGGCCCCGGCCAAGGACGGCAACGGCGCCTACCGGTGCATGGTGGCGGCGCTCAAGCGGGCCCAGATGAACCCCGGGGACATCGACTACATCAACGCTCACGGCACCTCGACGCCGCTCGGCGACGAGATCGAACTGGGCGCGGTGAAGCGGACCTTCGGCGAGTCCGCCTACCAACTATCGATGTCCTCGACCAAGTCCTCGATCGGCCATCTGCTGGGCGCCGCCGGGGCCGTCGAGTCGATTTTCTCGATCCTCGCGCTGCGCCACCAAGTGGTGCCCCCGACCCTCAACCTGGACAACCCGTCCGAAGGCTGCGACCTCGACCTGGTCCCCCACCAGGCCAAGGAACGCAAGGTCCGGGCCGTGCTGTCCAACTCCTTCGGCTTCGGGGGGACCAACGCCTCGCTGGTGTTCAAAGCGGCAAACTGAATGGGGCGCATCGCGCTTCGCATCGGCTATCTGGTTATTGCGCTGGGTGTCGTCTGCGGCGGCGTCTTCGCCTGGGGGGCGGCGCAGTTCGCCCGCCCCGGCCCCTTGAGCGCCCCGGCCACCGTCGTCATCCCCCGCGGCGCCGGGTTGACGCGGATCGCCGATACCCTGGCCAGGGACGGCGTGATCTCCGATCCGCTGATCTTCCGCGTCGGGGCGTGGCTGATCGGCGCCGACAAGAAACTGCGCGCCGGCGAGTACGTGTTCGCACCCGGCATCAGCCCCCGCCAGGCGGTGGAGCTGCTGCAAAGCGGGAACACCGTGGTCCGCCGGCTGACCGTCGCCGAAGGCCTGACCACGGCCCAGGTGTTGGCCCGCCTGGAGGCCACCGAAGGCCTGGAGGGGGAGGTCGGGGCGATCCTCGAGGAGGGGTCGCTGCTTCCCGAGACCTACCACTTCTCGATCGGCGACCGGCGCCGGGTGATCGTCGCCCGGATGGCCGAGGCGATGACCGTGACCCTGGCCGAGCTGTGGGCCGGACGCGCCCCCGGGCTGCCCCTGAAGAGTCCTCGCGAGGCCTTGATCCTGGCTTCCATGGTCGAGAAGGAGACCTCGCTGGCCGGCGAGCGCCCCCGCATCGCCGCCGTCTTCCTCAACCGCCTCAAAAGGGGCATGCGGCTGCAGTCCGACCCGACCGTGGTCTACGGCCTGACCGGCGGCCGGGGGCCGCTGGGACGGCCGCTGGACCGCGCCGACCTGAGGACCGCCTCGCCCTACAACACCTATCTCAACGGCGGCCTGCCGCCGGGCCCCATCAGCAACCCGGGACGGGCGTCGCTGATCGCCGCGATGCACCCGGCCGACAGTCCGGACCTGTACTTCGTCGCCGACGGCGCCGGCGGCCACCTCTTCGCCCGGACCCTGGCCGAGCACAACCGCAACGTCGCCAAATGGCGCCGGATCAGGGACCAGCGGCGGGCGCCGTAGGGATGATGGTTATTCCTTGTCCGGCAGCCGGCTCAGCAGGGGGTCGGCGAGCCACGGCGGCAGGACCGCCAGCCCCCACATCGCCCAGGCCAACGGCCACGGGAAGGCGATGCGGGCCCGGTTCCCGGCCAGCCCGCGCTTGATGATCCGCGCCGCCTTGTCGGCGTCGAGGAAGAACGGCATCGGGAATTGGTTCAGCGCGGTGATCCGGCTGTCGACGAACCCCGGGCAGATCACCGACACCCACACCCCGTCGCCGGCCAGGCGGACGCGCAGGGCCTCCCCGTAGGCCTTGAGGGCCGCCTTGCTGGCCGAATAGGCGGGGGCGCCGGGGATGCCGCGGAAGCCGGCCAGGGAACTCATGATGGCGATCCGGCCGCGGCCCCGGGCCCGCATCGGCGGAATGACCGGCAGCACCGTGTTGAGCATCCCGGCCAGGTTGACGGCGAACACCTCGCGGGTCAGCTCGTCGCCGTCCCCGCCGCCGGCGGTGCCCGCCGAGATGCCGGCGTTGGCGATCACCAGCTCGAGGGGGTGGCTGGCGTCGAGCGCGGCGATCCACCCCGCCATGGCGTCGCGGTCCCTGACGTCCACCGTCTCGGCGATGACCTCGGCGCCGCGCCGGCGGCAAACCTCGGCGCTCGCCGCCAGCCGTTGGCGGTGGCGTCCCGAGATCGCCAGGACCACCCCCGGGCCGGCGTAGGCGCGGGCCAGCGCCGCGCCGATTCCGCTTGAGGCGCCGGTGATCAGGATGCCGCGGGGCGTAACCGGCGTTCGCTCAGTCATCGAGGATGTCCCTCACCGTCGCCGCCGCCACCCCGAAGGCGAGGACCCGCCTTCGCGAAGCCCGCTTCGGCGGGCGAAGGAAGGAGGCGAAGAACTCGGCCAGGGCGAGGGGAATCAGCCAACCGCGCCAATCGAGCGGTTCGACGAACGACCTGACGGAGCGGAAATCGTTCGCGCCCATGCGCCCTCTTCTTGGCCCCGGGGATCATCCCTGGGTTGGATGACGATACCACGATCCGGAGCGGCGTTCCAATTTCGGGACTTTGCGCCGGGTGCCGGCGGGGATATAACGGGCGCGGGTGAAGACCAACGCCGGGAGGCCCCGTGCCGATCTCTTCGATGACCGGATTCGCCGTCGCCAGGGGACAACGGGACACCTGCGCCTGGACCTGGGAGGTCAAGAGCGTCAACGGCAAGGGGCGGGACATCCGCTGCCGGCTGCCCTCCGGGTTCGACGGCCTGGAGATACCCTCGCGCGAGCGCGCCGCCCGCTGCTTGCGGCGCGGTAACATCCTTCTCCAGCTGACGATCACCCGGGCCTCGGGGTCCGGGACCTATCGCCTCAACCGGGCCATGCTGGACCAGGTCCTGTCGCTGTTGGCGGAGGTCCGCGAACGGGTTCCCGACGCCGCGCCGCCCAGCGCCGATGGCCTGCTCGCCTTGCACGGGGTCATCGAGGCGGCCGACGACGAGATGTCCGAACAGGACCGCAAGGACCTCGAGGAGGCCCTTCTGGCCGGGCTCGACGGGGCGCTGGAATCGCTGGCGGCGGCGCGCGCCGAGGAAGGGGCGCGGCTGGCGGCGGTCCTCGGCGGCCAGCTCGACGCCATCGCCGGCTTGTGCCGGGAGATCGAGGGCCTGGCCGCCGCCCAGCCCGCCACCATCCGCGAGCGCCTCGCCTCGCAGGTGGCGGAACTGCTGGCGGCGGTCCCGGCGCTGCCCGAGGAACGGCTGGCCCAGGAGGCGGCGCTGCTGATGACCAAGGCCGACGTGCGCGAGGAGGTGGACCGCCTCGAGGCCCACCTGGAGGCGGCGCGGACCCTGATGGCGGCCGACGAGCCCATCGGGCGGCGTCTCGATTTCCTGTGTCAGGAGCTCAACCGCGAGGCCAACACCCTGTGTTCCAAGTCGGCCGACGTCGCCCTGAGTCGGCTCGGCCTGGAGCTGAAGGCCGTGGTCGAACAATTCCGCGAGCAGGTGCAGAACATTGAATAACCCCGAGCGCGACCCCCCCGTGAAGATCAGGCGGCGCGGCCTGATGCTGGTCTTGTCCTCGCCCTCGGGCGCCGGCAAGACGACCATCTCCCGGCGCCTCCTCGAGAGCGACGACAACCTCGCCATGTCGGTGTCGGTGACCACCCGCCCGCCGCGGCCCGGCGAGGTCGACGGCGTCGACTACCGCTTCGTGATGGAGGCCGAGTTTCTCCGCCTGGCGGCCGCCGGCCGCCTGTTGGAGCAGGCCAAGGTGTTTGGCAACGATTACGGGACCCCCCGCGAACCGGTGGAGGAGGCCCTGGAGGCGGGCCGCGACGTGATGTTCGACGTCGATTGGCAGGGCGCCCAGCAGTTGGCCCACAACGCCCGTAACGACCTGGTCAGCGTGTTCATCCTGCCGCCCTCGCACGGCGAACTGGAACGGCGCCTCCACGGCCGGGCCCAGGACAGCGACGAAGTGGTCCGCCGGCGGATGTCCAAGGCGGCCGCCGAGATGAGCCACTGGGCCGAGTACGACTACATCATCGTCAACCGCGAGATCGAGGACAGCGTGGCCGGCGTCCGGGCCATCCTGGCCGCCGAACGGCGCAAGCGGGACCGCCAGGTGGGGCTGGCCGAGTTCGTCGCCACCCTGAGTGGGGAATGATGAAAGTCAGTACTAGTCATCAAGCGGTTCCGAGAACCTTGAGGCGGGCACCGCCGACCCTGTAGTGTCGCCGCGACCTTGGTATAACCCATGACAACTGGCCAGGTGCCATGACGGCCTCCCCCTTTCCCAACCTGTTCTCGCCGCTGACCATCCGCGGCGTGACGCTCAAGAACCGCATCCTGTCGACCGGCCACGAGACCATCCTGGCCCACGGCGGCATCCTCGGCGACGACATCGTCGCCTACCACCAGGCACGGGCCGCCGGGGGCGCCGGGCTGATCATCATCGAGGTGTCGATGATCCACGAGTCGGCGGTCTTCGTGCGGGATCCGATCAAGGCCTACAGCGACGACACCATCCCCGGTTATCGGCGCGTCGCCGAGGCCTGCCACCCCCACGGGGCCAAGGTCTTCGGCCAGCTGTTCCACCCCGGGCGCGACGTCATCGAATCCCTCGACGGCAGCGCGCCGGTGTCCTATTCGGCCTCGGCCACGGACAGCGAACGCTTCCACCTGCTGAGCGCGCCGATGGGGCGCAAGCTGATCGCCGAGGTGGTGGCCGGGTTCGGCGACGGCGCGGCGCGGATGAAGAAGGCCGGGCTGGACGGGGTCGAGGTGCTGGCCGGCTTCGGCTTCCTGCCGATGCAGTTCCTCAACCCCCACATCAACAAGCGGACCGACGAATACGGCGGCTGCCTGGACAACCGGCTCCGCTTCATGCGTGAGCTGTTCGCCGACATCCGGGCCAAGGTCGGCGACGACATGGTGGTCGGGGTCAGGGTCTCCGGAGACGAGTTCAGCCACCAGGGGATGGTCATCGACGAGGTGGTCGAGGCCTGCGCCTTGCTGGACGCGGACGGCGTGATCGACTACTTCAGCGTCTGCGCCGGGACCGCCGCCGACAACCAGGGATCGATCCACATCGTGCCGCCGATGGTGATCGACAACGCCTACACCGCGCCGTTCGCCGCCGCCATCAAGGCCAAGGTCTCCAAGCCGATCTTCGTCACCGGGCGGATCAACCAGCCCCAGCTCGCCGAACAGGTGCTGGCCGCCGGCCAGGCCGACGTCTGCGGCATGACCCGGGCCATGATCTGCGACCCCGAGATGGCCAACAAGGCCAGCCAGGGGCGACTCGACGACATCCGGGCCTGCGTCGGCTGCAACCAGGCCTGCATCGGCCACATGCAGACCGGCTATCCGATCTCCTGCATCCAGCGCCCCGAGACCGGCCGCGAGGTCCGCTACGGCACCCGCGTGCCGGCCGCCAAGGCGCGCAAGGTGATGGTCGCCGGCGGCGGACCGGCGGGCATGAAGGCGGCCGCGGTGGCCGCCGAGCGGGGCCACCAGGTGACCCTGTACGAGGCCGCGCCGAAGCTCGGCGGCCAAGTGCTGCTGGCCCAACTGCTGCCGGACCGGGCCGAGTTCGGCGGGGTTGTCACCAACCTGGCCCGCGAGATGGAGCTGGCCGGGGTCCGCGTGGTTCTGAAGACCAAGGTCGATGCCGCCCTGGTCGAGCGCGAGGCGCCCGACGCGGTGATCGTCGCCACCGGCGCCAGGCCCCGGCTGCCGGCGATCGAGGGCGCCGGGGAGGCCCACGTGGTCGATGCCTGGCAGGTGCTGCGCGACGAGGTCAAGGTCGGCGCCTCGGTGGTGATCGCCGATTGGCGGTGCGACTGGATCGGCATGGGGCTGGCCGAGAAGCTGGCCCGCGACGGCTGCCGGGTGCGGCTGTGCGTCAACGGTTACATGGCCGGCCAGACGATCCAGACTTACGTCCGCGACCACTGGGTCGGCGTCCTCCACAAGCTGGGGGTCGAGTTCATCCCCTACATGCGCCTGGGCGGAGTCGACTCCGACAGCGTCTATTTCGAACACACCACCAGCGGCGAAACGGTGATCTGCGAGGATGTCGACACCCTGGTCCTGGCCATGGGCCACGAGCAGGCCGACGGCCTGGCGGCCGAGCTGGACGGCTACGGCGGCGAGGTCCGCATGATCGGCGACTGCCTGTCGCCGCGCACCGTAGAGGAAGCGACGCTGGAAGGCTTGAAAGCGGCGTCAGAATTGTAATTCCCAAGGCAGGAAACCCGCCATGACCGACAACCCGTTCCCCAACCTGTTCTCGCCGCTCAAGATTCGCGGCGCGACGCTGAAGAACCGCATCCTGTCGACCGGCCACGAGACCCACTTGGCGGTCGATGGTGTCATCGGCGATCAGCTCACCGCCTATCACGAGGCGCGGGCCGCCGGCGGCGCCGGGCTGATCATCACCGAGGTCTCGATCTGCCACGAGTCGGCGATCTTCATCCGCCATCCGATCGACGCCAGCAAGGACAAGAGCATCGCCGGTTATCGCCGGGTCGCCGAGGCCTGTCATCCCCACGGGGCCACGGTGTTCGGCCAGTTGTTCCACCCCGGGCGTGAGATCATCTCCTCCTTCGACGGCACCGCGCCGGTGTCCTACGCCCCCTCGGCGACGCCCAACGAACGCTTCCACGTGATGCCGGCGCCGATGTCGCGCGAGCTGATCGCCAGCGTCGTCTCCGGCTTCGGCGACGGCGCGATACGAATGAAGAAGGCTGGGATGGACGGGGTCGAGGTGCTGGCCGGGTTCGGCTACCTGGCGACCCAGTTCCTCAACCCCCTCGTCAACACCCGGACCGACGAATACGGTGGCAGCCTGGACAACCGGCTCCGCTTCATGCGCGAGGTCTTCGCCGACATCCGGGCCAAGATCGGCGAGGAGATGGTCATCGGCGTGCGCATCTCGGGCGAGGAGTTGAGCAACGATGGCCTTGGCCTGGAACAGATGGTCGATGCCTGCGTGGCCTTGGACGGCGACGGGGTGATCGATTACATCAGCGTCAACGCGGGATCGTCGGATTCGCTGGCAGGCTCGATCCACATCGTCCCGCCGATGTCCGTCGACAACGCCTACACGGTGCCTTACGCCGCCGCCATCAAGGCCAAGGTGGGCTTGCCGATCTTCGTCACCGGGCGCATCAATCAGCCCCAGGATGCCGAACAGGTGGTCGCCTCGGGACAGGCCGACGTCTGCGGCATGACCCGGGCCATGATCTGCGATCCCGAGATGGCCAACAAGGCACAGGCGGGAAGGATCGACGACATCCGGGCCTGCGTCGCCTGCAACCAGGCCTGCATCGGCCACTTCCTGGACGGCTATCCGATCTCCTGCATCCAGCGCCCCGAGAGCGGCCGCGAATTGATCTACGGTAAGCTCAAGCCGGCCACCAAGGCGCGCAAGATAATGGTCGTCGGCGGCGGCCCGGGGGGCATGAAGGCGGCCACCGTGGCCGCCGAACGGGGCCACGACGTGACCCTGTACGAGGCCGCGTCAAGGCTCGGCGGCCAGGTCCTGCTGGCCCAGCTGCTGCCGGGGCGGGCCGAGTTCGGCGGGGTCGTCACCAACCTGGCCCATGAGCTGGAACAGGCCGGGGTCCGGGTCCTCAAGAACACGACGGTGGACGTCGAACTGGTCGCCACGGAAGCTCCCGACGTGGTGATCGTGGCCACCGGCGCCAAGCCCCGGTGGCCCGAGATCGAGGGGATCGGGGAGGCTCACGTGGTCGATGCCTGGCAGGTGCTGCGCGACGAGGCCAACGTCGGCGCCTCGGTGGTGATCGCCGACTGGCGTTGCGACTGGGTCGGCCTGGGGCTGGCCGAGAAGCTGGCCGGCGACGGCTGCCGGGTGAGGCTGTGCGTCAACGGCTACTACCCGGGACAGATGATCCAGCAGTACGTCCGCGACAACTGGATTGGCATCCTGCACAAGCTGGGGGTCGAGATCATCCCCTACATGCGTCTGGGCGGGGTGGATTCGGACAGCGTCTACCTCCAGCACACCGCCAGCGGCGAGACGGTGGTCTGCGAGGGCGTGGATACCCTGGTCCTGGCCCTGGGCCAGGAGCAGGTGTCGGGGCTGGCCGACGAGTTGGCCGATTATGACGGCGAGGTCCACATGATCGGCGACTGCCTGGCGCCGCGGACCGTCGAGGAGGCGGTGTACGAGGCCCTCAAGGTGGCCGTCGAGCTGTAAATACTTAGCCCTTAGCCGCAACGCAGCTTGAAGCGGCCGGCCAGCAGGAGCATCGCCAGCACGCTGGCGGCCAGCATCCCGTACAGCAGGCCGACGACGCCCCCGCCCAGCGGGAAGGCGAGGGCGTAGGACAAGGGGATCATGACCACCGAATAGCTGAGGAAATGAAGCCACGTCGGCACCCAGCCGTCGCCCAGGCCGCGCAAGGCGTGCAGCATCACCACCTGGCCGCCGTCGAAGATCATGATCGCCGGCAGCAGGGGGACCAGCAGCAGGGCGACGGAGATCACCTCGCCGAGCGGCGTGAACAGCGACACGATGTCCTCGGCGATGAAGGCGAACGGCAGGCCCATGACGGCCATCACCGCCGCCACCATGACGAACCCCATCCACCCGGCCCGCGCCGTCCCCGGCCCGTCGCCGGCGCCGTAGGCGTGGCCGACCCGCACCGCGGTCGCCGAGGCCAGGCCGAGCGCGGTCATGAAGACCAGGGCGATCAGGTTCTGGGTGATCGCGTAGGCCGCGGTGGCGGCGACCCCGAGCAGGCCGGCCAACTGGACCAGGGTCGAGAAGGCCGTGCTTTCGAGGCCGTTGGCGACCCCCGCCGCGTAGCCGAGCCGGCGCTGGTGGACGGTGTTGCGCCACCAGTTCCGGGGCCATCGCCTGAGGCCGAAGCGGTCGTGTTCGGGCATCGTCAGCAGGTAGGCGATCATGCCGAGGCCCATCAGCCAGCGGACGATGGTGGTGGCCCAGGCCGCCCCCTCGGCGCCCAGCGCCGGCAGCCCCCAGTGGCCGAAGATCAACGGCCAGGCGAGGCCGACATTGGCCAGGTTGGCGAGGATGATGGCGATCATGCCGGGCATCGGCCGCTTGATGCCCTCGAGGAAGTAGCCGGTGGTGACGTAGAGGAACACCCCCGGCAGGCCGAAGCCGAGAATGGTCAACACCCGCCCGGCGCCGGCGGCGACCTCCGGGGTCTGGCCGATCAGGCGATAGAACCCCTCGCCCCACAGGCACAGGCCGACCGCCGCCGCGCCCAGAAGCAGGGCGTAGGGCAGCGAGCAGCGCCACACCGTCCCGGCCCGCAGCGGATCCCCGGCCCCCATCGCCTGGGCGGTCATCACCATGGTCCCCATCACCAGCCCGATGCCGGCCAGCATCACCGGAATGTGGGGCGACATCCCGAGGCTCATGAAGGCCATCTCCTCGGCGCCGACCCGGCCCAGCATCATGGTGTTGACGGCGACCATGGTCAGCAGCCCGGTGCGCGCCACGATGATCGGCAGGGCGAGGCGGAACATCTCGGCGATCTCGGCGAGGAGCCGGCGCCGGGGATGTTCGGGGCGGGCCTGCGGTTGCTGTCCCATGTCCGGAAAAACGTCCGGGCTCGGCGGACGCGCGGCTGCGAACCCGGGAACCCCTTTCGAAACGGTCGTTGAAAGCCCTTATACCAGAAGTCCTTGTTCCCGGCCCCATGGGATCGGGAACAAGGACCGCTGGTACTCAGTTGCGGCCGACGAGGGGGATGGCGACGGACTCCGAGGTGACCAGGGAGATGCTCTTGAGGTCCTCGGGCTCGAGGTTGTGGACGTTGGTCTTGCCCGTGCAGCGGGCCATGATCGAGGTTTCGTCGGCCATGCTCTTGAGCAGGTTCTCGGCCGCCAGGCTAAGCTCCTCGGGCGTCCGGTCGCCGCCGAAGCCGAGGCTCCCGCCGTCGATGATGCCGCCCAGCGCCAGTCCCATGGCGACGCCGACGATGGCCGCCATGGAGCCCAGCGACAGCGCCTTGGCGGCATCGGTTCCCGAGCGCACGCCGCCGAAGTAGAGGAGGTCGATGTCCTCCTCGCGGTTGAGGTCGCGCAGGATGCGGATCGCATCGCGGAGAATCATCAGCTCGGGGGTCCCGGAGAGCTCGGGCCACGGCGTCCCGAAGCCGCCGCTGGCGTCCAGCAGCAGCAGATCGAAGCCCTCATCGAGGGCATACGGGATGGTTTCGGCGAGGGCCGGTAACGACACCGCGAGGCCGAGCAACTGGCCGTCGGCGGCCGGTTTGGCCTCGATCTTCCTGAACCTGTCGCCGAGGACGTGGATCACCGCGGCGGCCGCCGGGTCGGGCTCGCCGCCGCCGCCGCCGCCCCCGCCGATCACCTGCAGCCACGGTACCTTGTCGCCCATCGGACGGGCGCCGACGTAGCCGCAGCCGGTGGCTTCCAGCCCCCCCGCCAGGCCCTCGCGGATCTCTCCGGGGGCGTCGTCGAAACCGGTGGCCAGGAACGGCTGATCCATCCGGATCCCGCCGGCCAGAATGGTTTCGGTGGAGCAGGCCTCGCGGTAGGGGTCGATGACCAGGCGCGACAGGTTGGCCGGCAGGAACACCAGGTCGTCGAAGCTGGCCGGGCGTTCCGGGTCCAGCAGGATGGGCCGCGGCTCCAGGCGCCGTTGCAGGAGCACGCGGTGTTTCTCGGCGTCGTCGGGGCTGGTCCTGGACATGGCGACGATGTCCTCGCGGTTGCGCACCGAGTAGTCGGCCGAACCGGTCTCGGCGTCGCAACGGAAACAGCGCGCCGCTTCGGCGAGGGCGGTCTCGGGGTCGTATCCGGCCTCGCAGGCCTCGAAGGCCGCCGGGTCGTCGCCGAGGCCGAGGTATTGCTGCTTGTTGGGGGCGATCTTGGACCACTCGATGTCCTGGGCGACGGCGATGCGCCGGGTGCGGTAGGGGGTGCGGTAGGGTATCGGGTCCTGGCGGCCCTCCAGGTAGGCCTTGATGTAATAGGCCGCCTTGTGGCCGTGGTGCATGGCGGTGACGATGGTCGAGCCGCCGAAGGCGCCGTCGCCGGCGGCGAATACCTGGGGATCGTCGGTGCGCATGGTCTCGAAGTCGGCCACCACCCGGCCGCGGTCCACCATCCCGCGGGCCTCGAGCTCGTCGCATTCCGCCTTCTGGCCGACGGCGGCGATGATGATGTCGCACGGGACGTTGTATTCGGAGCCCTCGACGATCTCGAACTGAAGCCGGCCCTCGGCGTCGAGCCCGCCGCCGGTGGTCTTGACGCACCGCATCACCACGGAGTCGCCGTGGCGATCGACGGCGGTCGGCAGGCGGTCGTTGTGGATGTCGATTCCCTCTTCCAGGGCCAGCTCGATCTCGCGGTCGTGGGCCGGCATCGAGTCGCGGTTCTCCAGCGTCGACATGTGGACTTCCGCGGCCCCCAGCCTGACCGCCGTGCGGGCGACGTCGATGGCGACGTCGCCGCCGCCGATGACCACCACCTTGCCCGACACCTCGGGCTTCGCCCCGGCGTTGGCCTGGTGCAGGAAGCCGACCCCGTCCATGACCGTGGTCGAATCCTCGCCCGGAATCCCCATGTTCTTGCCCCAGGTGGCGCCGATGGCCAGCAACACCGCGTGGTGGCGTTCCTTGAGCTGATCCAGCGTCACCTGGTCGCCCAGCGCGCAGTTCAGGTGGACTTCGATCCCCGGGCAGCGCTCGAGGATGCGGTCGATGTCCTCCTTGAGCACCTGCGGGGGCAGGCAATAGTGGGGGATGCCCCAGGCGATCATGCCGCCCAGCTGCTCGGATATCTCGTAGAGATGGACCTCGTGGCCGGCCAGGGCCAGGTCCTGGGCGGCGGTCAGCCCGGCCGGGCCGCCGCCGACGATGCCGATGGTTTGGCCGCGGCTGACCTCGACCGGCGGCAGGTGGACCGTGGTCCCCAGGCGGTCCATGACGAAGCGCTTGAGGTTGCGGATGCCGATCGGCCCGTCGCTCTCGGCGCGCCGACAGGCGGTCTCGCACGGCGCCGCGCAGATGCGCGCGCACGACGAGCTGAAGGGGTTGGTGGCGGTGATCGCCTCGAAGGCTTCCTCCAGGCGTCCCTCCCAGATCAGCCCGATGTAGGAGGGGGCGTCGGTGCCGACCGGGCAGGCCCGCTGGCAGGCGGCCGGAACGTAGTGAAGATCACCGGTGTCGTCGCGCAGTTCGAGCGGAACCTCGTCCCGGGGGTCCAGGGTGGTGGTGTGTTCGTCCATGGTAGCTAGCCTGCCTGGCGGAATTCGGGTTTGAAGGGGAGCCCGGTGATGGCGGCCGACTCAGGCGTGGTGGCGACCAGGTCGTCACGGGAAAGCTGCTTGATGTCGCTATAGCCGTGGGCATCGGTAATTGCCGCCAGTTGCCAGCGCATGGCCTCCAGGTAGCGGTGGAGGCCGATCGCCCGGGCGTTGATGTCGAAGCGCTTGACGTGCTCCGGGTCCTGGGTCGCGATGCCGACCGGGCAGTAGCCGATGTGGCATTGCATGCAGGCGATGCAGCCGGTGGCGATCATCGCCGTCGAGCCGATGCCCACCGCCTCGGCGCCCATGGCGATGGCCTTGGCGGCGTCGACGCCGTCCTTGATGCCACCCATCAGGACGATCGGCAACTGGCCGGTGGCGTCGATCTCCTCGAGCGCGTCCAGCGCTTCCTGGAGGGCGGCCAGGGTCGGGATGCCAACGTAGTCCAGGACCTCGCCGGCGGCGGCGCCGGTCGATCCCTGAAGGCCGTCGAGCTCGACGAAATCGAAGGTGTCCTTCATTGCGATCTTGATGTCGTCGCGGATCCGCCCGGCGCCCAGCTTGATCGAAATCGGGACCCGGTAGCCGGTCGCCTCGCGGAACTCCTCGACCTTGATCACCAGGTCGTCGGCGCCGAGCACGTCGGGGTGGCGGGACGGCGAGCGGAGGTCGATCCCCGCCGGGATGCCGCGGATGGCGGCCAGTTCCTTGGTCACCTTCCTGGCCATCAGCTGGCCGCCGAGGCCGGGCTTGGCGCCCTGGGAGATGTAGATCTCGACGCCGTCGGCGCGCTGCATGTCATGCACGTTCCAGCCCAGCCGGCCGGCCAGACACTGGACGATGAGCTGGTCGGCCTCCTCGCGCTGCTCGTCCATCATCCCGCCCTCGCCGGTGTTCTCGGAGATCCCCGACAGCCTGGAGGCGATGGCCAGGGCCAGCTTGGCCGAACGGCTCAGCGCCCCGAAGCTCATCGGCGCGATCATCACCGGCATCGACAGGTCCAGCGGCTTGGCGCCGTGCTTGTCGCCGAGCTTGGTCCTGAGGTTGACCTTGGACACCACGTCCGGATCCTTGCCGGCCGCCGACAGATCCTTCTTGAAGGCGAGGTCGGTGTAGTGGGGCAGGGCGCGCGCCGCGCCGTAGCCGCGGATGCGGTAGCGGCCGATCTGGGACTTGATGAAGATGTTCTCCTGGATCTTGTCGTTCCAGTAGTCGGACGTGCCCGAGAAGGTGAAGAAGGGGATCGAGCGGCGCGGTTCCTCGGTGGTCGGATAGCGGAGCTTCTTGCCGGCGTTGACGATCTTCTTCAATGTCCCGTCGAAGGGCAGGCGGTAGCGCTCGAGGAAGGCCATCACGCTGTCGGCGTCGTCGTCGGTGACCTCGACGAGCTTGGCGTCCGAGCCCAGCGGCTGGACCTCGCCGCCGATGAAGATCTCGCCGCCGGTCATGTCCTCGCCGATCCGCTCGCCGGAGTCGCCGAGGATGATGATCCGTCCGCCGTACATCATGTAGCCGGCCATGAAGCTGGCGTTGCCCGCGCAGCACAGCGTGCCGGCCTTCATCACCTGGCCGGCGCGCGACCCGATGTTGCCCTTGACCACCACCTCGGCGCCGCGGATGGCGACCCCGGCGATGGCCCCGGCGTTGCCCCCGACCACCACCGAACCCTGGTACATGTTGTCGGCCAGCCCCCAGCCGACGTTGCTGTCGACGGTGAAGTCGGCGCCGTCGGTGAGGCCGGCGCAGAAATAGCCGGCCGAGCCGCGCACATGCACCTTGATGTTGTGGGTCAGGCCGACGCCGATGTGGTGGCGGGCGTCGGGGTTGACGACTTCGATGTCCTCGCCACGGGACCCGCACCGGCGGATCAGTTCGTTGGCGTCGCGGACCGAGGTTTCGGCTAGATCGATCGTGACCACGTGTTGTATGTCCCTGGTGGTGGTTCGGTGGTGTCGAGCGCACGCCCCGGGAACAGCCGGTTCAGCGACACTTCCTCGGAGGCGATGGCGATCAGGTCGTCGTTCTCGAACATGACCATCGGCTTGGCGGCCAGGCGGTCCTTGGCGTAGCCGATCTGGTCTTTGGTCGAGACCAGGAACGAGAACGTTCCGTCCATGTCGACGATGGTTTCCTTGAGGGTGTCCTTGAGGGACACCCCATGGGACAGCTTGTCGGCCAGGTAGACCGAGATCAGCTCGCTGTCGTTGTCGGTGCGGAACTCGAAGCTCCGGCGCTCGAGGCGGCGGCGCATCTTCCAGTAGTTGGTGATCTGCCCGTTGTGGACGATGGCGACGTCGGCGAAGCCGGTCGCCCAGAACGGATGGGCGGCCTCGGGCTTGACCTCGGATTCGGTGGCCAGGCGGACGTGGCCGATGCCGTGGGTGCCCGTGAACCGGCCGACGCCGTAGAGCGCGTCGACCTCGTGGGCGCCGCCGATGTCCTTGACGATCTCCAGGCTGGAGCCGATGGAGAGCACCTCGGCGCCGTGCTCGACGGCGTAGGCGAACTTCTGGAGGTCGCCGCTGAAGCGGACCCGGACACGGTAGTTGTTGGCGGTGGTCTTCTCCTCCAGGATGTCGCACTCCTGCTCGTCGAGGATCTTCTTGATGCGCTCGATGCTGCTCTCGGCGTCCTCGCCCTGGTCGATCAGGAAGCGCAACACCAGTTCGCCCTCATGGGCCGGGCCGTAAAGGGCGAAGCCGGTGGAATCGGGACCCCGGTGCTGGCACCCGTCGAGCATGTCGATCAGGTCCCTGCCGGTGTCGCCGCCGCCCGGACGCTTGTACAAAATTCCTGCGATGCCGCACATGTCAACCTCACTGAAAACCTCAGAGAGCGATGGGCTGATTTGGCTCGGGCACCGTGCCCTACAGCCGTCGCCGACAGCGTACTGGAATTGCCCATTGGAAGCAATCTTCGGAAATAAATTTTCATTTGGGGAAAGATCGTTGACCGCCGTAGAGGCTCGAAGGGGGGGGAATCCCGCCTCCCGAAGACGATGCCGATTCGATCCGAAGGACCCGAAAGTGAGAGCCTGACCGCATTCTTGACGGGTGTATGCTTGATATGAATCTTCCGATTAAAGATAACAACAGGCATATGGAAAGTTCTTATGATAGAATATATTTGTAATGTATTGTTTCATATATATTATTTATCGGCATTACCTATATTAATGTTTATATCACACAATCTACACCATAGTATCATTTGATAGCACAATATATATACTTGGCAATTAGTTTTTTTATATTGTCCTGAGTGTTTTTCGTTGTTCGCCCCTTGGAGCCTGAGGTAACCTTCGCTCGTATCCATGGGGGGTAAGGGTAACCTTAGCACACCATCCATGGGGGGAGAACGGGCGGCGGAAGGGGGGACGGCTCCCCAGCGAAGCTTCCGCCAGGACTTCAGGGTCAGTTCATCCTTGACATTTGACTCGAGAAAGGGGAAAAAAATTTTCTTGATATTAAACTAGCACCCAAAGGGGATATCCTATAGTACCATAACTTCTGAATATGGGACTCGGGCGAACCGGGACCGAAAGTGAAACGGCTACCGTAACAGGGGGCTTCAGAAAGGGGCGCAGGAAGGGTCTTCAGGACTAAGGGTCGACGTAGATCGTGCGGGGCGCGACATGCCCCGCGGTCTGTGCGGCCGGGAGCGCGCCCCCGGGAATGCAGCGAGGCGATGGATCCGGATGGGACTATGAGAAGCGGCCGCCCAGTCCTCCGTGCTGGGGCTGTGCCGAGAGGGGCTCGAAGCCGTTCGATTCGCGCAAAGACGGCCTATGGGGTGTGGGATGGGCGTGACGCTCGTCCGCACGCCATAGGCCGTTTTCGTTGACGGTAAGGTCTGGCGACAAGACAACCAGAGAGGAGGAGCTAAAAACAAGCGCAATTCAGGCGAAACAAACCATGTTTCTCATCTTTGAATGAAGGTGGGCTCTGCAAATTGGAGATAGGGAATGGATGATCAACTTGGAGCGCTAACCATAATATTCACCGAGTTCTACTACTGGGTGACGATAGTGTTCATGTTCTTGATTCACGTCGGCTTCTGCATGTACGAGGTCGGCTCGTCGCGCAAGAAGAACATGCACCACACCCTGATGAAGAACTCGATGGTGATCCCGCTGGTCACCGTCACGTTCTATTACTTCGGATGGTGGATCTACTTCGGATTCGCCAACGGTCCGTGGATCACCGGCGACATCATCGACGCCCCGTGGGCGACCCCGTGGAGCGAGCTTTTCTCCACCCACATGGGCGGCCAGCCGTTGCAGGACGGTCTGACCCAGGAGGACGCCATGGGCTGGGCCCGCATCAACGGCGTCTTCTGGGCGGCGTTCCTGCTGTTCTCGTGGACCGCCGCCTCGATCGTCTCGGGCGCCGTCATCGAGCGCATCCGTTCGGGCGCCTTCTGGCTGCTGGCGGTGCTGATCGGCTCCTTCACCTGGATCATCGACGCCGCCTGGGGCTGGTCCCCCGACGGCTGGATGGTGCAGTTGCTGGGCTATCACGACGCCTACGCCTCGGGCGTCATCCACGCCATCGCCGGCGGCTTCGCGCTCGGCATCCTGGTCCACCTGGGGCCGCGGATCGGCAAGTTCAAGGCCGACGGCACGCCGCGCTCCATCGTCCCTCACAACCCGTGGCTGGTGTGCATCGGCCTGTTCCTGATCTATACCGGGTTCTGGGGCTTCTACGTGGCCTGCAACATCCCGATCTACGACATCGGACCGGCGGCGGGGATGAGTGAGCCGTTCTTCTCGACCACCAACATCTACCTCGCCCCGACCACCACCTCGGCGATCACCATGAACTTCCTGATGTCGCTGTCGGGCGGCATGATGGGGGGCTACCTGATCTCCAGGGGCGACCCCTTCTGGACCTATTCGTGCGGCCTCGCCGGGATCATCGCGGCTTCCTCGGGCAACGACCTGTACTCGCCGATCGTGGCCATGTTCGTCGGCGCCGCCGGCGCCGTCGTGGCCTACAAGATGCACCACTGGGTCGAGATGAAGTTCAAGATCGACGACGCCGTCGGCGCCGTCGCCGTGCACGGCTACACCGGCTGGTTCGGGGTGTTCATCGCCGGCATTCTGCTGTGGGGCTATCCCGCATCGATGACCGCCGAGTACGCCCCCATCACGCCATGGGGCCAGTTCATCGGCGCCTGGATCATGTTCGGCGTGCTGGGCTTCGCCCCGGCCTACGTGGCGGCCGGCATCCTCAAGAAGATGGGGATGTTGAGAATCCCGGAGAAGGTCGAGATCGCCGGCCTGGATCTGGGCGACTACCACGGCCGTTACCTCGACGAGTCCGAGGTCTTCGCGGCCGAGCAGGAAGAGGCCCGCGCGCGCGGCCTGATCATCTAGGAAAAGGAGGTATTAGACATGTCTACCGGTATAGAAACCTGGAACATGAACCTGCTGGAGATCGGGCCGATGTATCCGTTCCCGGGGTTCGAGATGCTGATCGCCGTCCTCGGCATCGCCTCGTGGATCATCTGGCACCTGATCCAGATCCGTATGGAAAACCAGATCCTGGACGAGGACGAGGAACTGTTCTCCTCGCCGGAAAAACTGAAGCAGGCGATGATGCTCTCCAACGCCGAAACGTTGGTCGAGTCGTTGCACGCTCACGGCAGAGACTTGAAAACCTAGGGGTCTGCGCCGAAGGGACGGGAACGCGGAAAACCACCATCCGCCGTTCCCCT
>CAZWEZ010000067.1:0-20003 GCA_964632795.1 uncultured Thalassospiraceae bacterium
ATCACGGCGGACCACGCTCAAGGGCGAAAGCCTTGGAAAGCCGTCTCTATGGGTCGTTATCAGTGCTCCTTGGTATAATATCCTTTGACCGCTCCCGGCGCCGGCAACCGACAACGGAGGCCCCATGGCGATCAAACACAATCCCCGGACCATCATCGCGCCGTTTTCCCGCTACAGCGCCGCCGTCGAGGCGCCCGCCGGGGCGCGCACGGTGCACATTTCCGGCCAGGTCGGCGTCGCCCCCGACGGCACCCTGGCCGAGGGCGCCGAGGCCCAGATGGAGCGCGCCTGGCAAAACATCCTAGCGATCCTGGAGGCGGCGGGAATGGACGCCAACCACCTGGTCAAGGTCACCGCCTACCTGACCCGGCCCCAGGACATCGGGCTCTACCGCCAGGTCCGCGACCGCATGCTGGAGGGCGCCGAGCCGGCCTCGACCCTGCTCGTCATCTCGGGGTTGGCCGATCCGGCCTGGGTGGTCGAGATCGAGGCCATCGCCGCCGCCGAATGAAGGCAAGGCAAGGGAATGTAGACTACCGGGAGTCTCGTTCGAGGTTCGAGATCACGTTGATCGACGCCAGGTCGACATCGGTCATGACGTTGCGCCGTCGGTCCTGGTAGCCCTTGAAGTCGTCCCGCAGGTTGGCGATGATGCGGTCCAGCTCCACGACATGTTTCTCGGCCATCCTGACGCTTTCGGAATCGCCGAGACATTCCAGGTACCTTTTGAAGCCGTCGGAATGGTAGTCGATGGCGTTGACGTAATCGTGGACGCTGCGCGGGCGCTTCATGAACGCCCGGTGGACGTTGCGCAGGTTGGTGATCAGGATGTTGACCATCGCCTTGAGGAAGGGATCGAATTTCCTCATCTTCGATTCCAGCAGGTCGTGGGGGATCCGGATCAGGACGCAGTCCTCCTCGACCACCGCCGAGGCCATCCTCGGGCTGCCGTCGATGATCGCCATTTCGCCGAACAGTTCGCCCTGGCGCAGGGTCGCCAGGCACACCTCCGCCCCCTCGATCGACTTGACGATGGTGACGGCGCCGGATTCGACGATGTACATGGCGTCTCCGGAGTCGCCCTCGTGAAAGAGCGTCTTGCCTTTGCCGTGGGACTCCTTCTTGACATCGCCGCGGACGAACATGACTCCCTCCGGGAGATAGAACCGGCGTCACGGAAGATGGCGAGTCTATTCGCCTCTCCGGCTTACGCCAAGGGGCTTGTGTGGCCTATACTAGTACTGACTTTCATAATTCCTCGCCCCATGTGACGGTCTTGCGCGGCTCCCGGCTAGGAGCGCGTCGCGCCGTGATGGCGGCCCATCACAAGTGGCGCGCGACGACGACCGGGAGCCGCGCAAGACCGTCACATGGGGCGAGGAATTATGAAAGTCAGTACTAGGGGCGTCATGTTGCGCCGCGCCGCCTTCATCGGAGTGCTCGCCGGCGGCGGCTGGCTGGCCGCCTCGACGGCGCCCGCCGGGGAGCTCCATCTGCGCTACGAGGCCTACTGGGGCGGCTTGCACGCCGCCGATTTCACGCTCTCCATCGGCGACGACGGCGCGACCTACGACAACCGCTTCCGGCTCAGGACCCGCGGCATCATCGACTGGCTGATCAACCTCCGCATCGAGGCCTCCAGCCACGGCCGGACGACGGATGCGGCGTCGGTTTGGCCCCTGGCCTACCGGGTCGACTACACCAACCGCCGGCGCCAACGGACGATCGACGTCCGCTTCGACGGCGAGGACGGCGTGGCGGTCGCCGAGAGCCGTAGCGTCAGCGGTCCCGAGGACGACGTCCCGAACCCCGGCGAAGCCGTCCCGGCCGACCTGCGGCGCCGGGTGATCGACCCGTTGACCGCTTTTGCCGTCGCCCTGCGGCGGGCCCGGGCCCACCTCGAGGGAGGGCCGGGCGGCTTCCGGCTGGGGGTTTACGACGGGCGCCGCCGGTTCGACGTCGTGGGCGAATACGTCACCCGCCGCCGGCGCAACATCCTGGGCCAGGACCACGACGTTCACCAGGTACGCCTGACCACCGTGCCCCGGGCCGGCTTCAAAAAGAGCCACCGGATGCTGTGGGACGGCACCGCCTTCGACCTCTACCTCTCCGCCGACGGCCGCCTGGTGCCGCTGCAAATCGTCTCGGTGGGGATCGGGCCGGTGATCAACCTGGTCGGGGAATGCCCGACCGCCTGCGAGCTGGCGGAGGAATAAGGACCGCTGGCATTAATCCTCAACAGCTAATTTCAACCTTGAAAGTGAATTACTATGAACAGCCAGAATGTTCAGTTGGTCTTCAAGGAGGAAGCGGTGGTCGGGTGAGATGTTGACCAGTGCCAGGGAACGGTTATGATGATTCCCTTCGGGAAGCTCCGTGGTCACGAATGGCCATTCCGGGGAACCATCCAACCAACCGATCACAAAGAAACAATAACCCCATTCCTCAAGAATTCGAAATGGACGAATAGTTATATCAGGGGAATGCAATGTTTTCCAGTTCTCAAAAACAATAAAAGGTTTCGAAAGTTTTATGGTGCTTTCCCCTCCTAATAGAACATTTGCTTCCAAGTCTTCCACATCTATCTTGATAACGCTTGGAGCGTCAGACACTATGTTATCAAGCCTGTCCACAACGACCTCCGTACCACTATCGCCTTCCTGAATTCGGGCCAATCCGCTTAGTGTGCCCCCTGGAACAATCATCCGAGCGTGACCAGCACGGTCAGAGAGAGCCGTCGAGTGACAGGTGATTCGATCCTCAAGCCCTGATTGAGCAACCACGTTTCGCAAATCGTCAAAAGTCGGCGGAAAGGGTTCGAAGGCATAAATTCTACCGCAAAAATCATGTTTACTCGCAATAAATAAAGAATAAAACCCCCAATTGCTTCCAATATCCAAGAAAACAGCATCGTTTTCTATAATGATATCAAGAAGGGCAGTCACCTCTGGCTCGTATCCGTGGCGATATTGGGGAAGAAAAATAGATCCATATTGGGTGTTTCTGGCTGAAAATTTTATCCTCCTTGGCCCGTGACAAGTTTGCAGTTCAAACACTCCCGTTCCGGCAATTCGCAGAGCATCATGAACCAACCTAAAGATCAATTTTGCAGGCTTTCCGATGAAACGTTTGGACACCCTTCGGCGATGTCTGAAAGCCGCACGCTGTAGTCGCGACAAGAATGGAAGGCGCGTGACCCTAAACGGGTTACGAAGCTGAACCCCTTTCCGAATAAGTATATCCATATTTTCAAATATCTCTCTTGAGGCCATCGGTGCTCCTGTCAACGGAACGGATTACTCCGACATTTCCCGGAATGGCCCGAAAACAGCGTTCATTGTACCCTCTCGACTCGTTTACTGGTAACTGAATCCAAATCGTCTTGGTGCGGGTTGGGCCGATGTTCAAATTGGTCGAGGAAAGTCCGGTCGCCTGCGAGCTGTCGCCGGAATGAACCATTCCCGGCTCAACGGATAACGTCGCGCAGCTTGGCGTACAGGTAGCGGCCGATCTTCTCGGAGCCGACGGGCGAGGTGTGGACCTCGTCGTAGTGGTCGCCGTCGACGAAGAACAGTTCCGAGGCCAGGTCCACGCACACCGCCCCGACCCGGCGGCAGACCTCCATGGTCTTGCGGTTGAAGGCGCTCAACTCGTCGTAGAAACCGATGTCCATGGTGCCGTCGTCGCGCAGCCGGCCGTACAGCCGGCCGTCGCGGATCCGGTAGCCGGGCCGGTGCTGGGTGACGTAGATGGGGACGGCGCCGAATTCCCGGATACGGCGGCTCAACTCGATCAGCCGCCGCTCATAATCGTCCAGGTGGGCGGCGTACCTGCGTTCGGCGGCCGCCACGTCGGGCGGTTCGGGGACGAGGCGCCAATCGGCGCCGTTGAAGTTCTTCTGGTTGTGGATCAGCTTGGCGTCGCGCGCCCGCAGGATGCCGCGCAGGTTACGGTAGAAGGCGTACAGCGCGCTGTTGTTGAGCAGGTAGCGCTTGACCTTGCGCCGGGTCTCGGTCATCCGGTCCTGCTTGGACAGATAGCCGTCGGCATACGCCATCCCGTGGTCGTTGACGCCGATCATGGCCAGCACGTAGCGGGCCTTAAGACTGGGGATCTTGGGAAACCAGAGATCGAAGTTCTTGATGTGGCCGATCGTGGTCTGGCCGTCGACCCCGGCGTTGACGACGACCATTGGATTTCCGTTGTCGGCGAAGGCGCGGGCCAGGACGTCGGACCAGGTCTTGCCCTCGGTGATGAAGATCTCGTTGGTGGTGCTGCCGCCGATGACCAGGATGTCGATGGCCGAGGGGTCCGGATAGCTTCCGCGCAGCCCGTGCTCGTCGCGCCGGTAGACCGTTTTCGGCCCGCCGTAGAGGTTGGCGACGACGTAATTGCGGGTGAAGTTCTTGGGGATCACCAGCAGCCCGTAGTTCTCGCCGAACACCCAGGCCCCGAAGATCAGTTCCAGGATCAGCAGCCCGGCCACCGTCAGGCCCAGGTTGACGGCGACGACGCGCCACACGGCGGCGGTGGTTCCCCTCATCGCTCCTCTCCTAGCACCGACATCCTATATAGACGGTTACTCGGCAAACGGCACCCCGGCCGCCTCGAGGGCTTGGCGTTGGCGCTCGGCCAGCGCCTCCTGGTCGAAGTCCTCGATCAGGTCGTGGAACAGATTGTGCCAGTTGATCTCCGCCTTGAGCCGCATGAAGACGCTGCCCAGGCCGATCGCCGCGCGGTCCATGAGCACGAACTCGCGGGGCGGCTTGATGCCGCCCAGGCGGTGCAGTTGGCGATGCACCTTGGCCGCCACGGCGGCCCCGTAGGCGCCGCTGTCGGTCTCCTGGATGCGCTGCACGCGGTCCTTCATCAGCGGCCCATAGATGAACCGCGCCCAATAGTTCAGGACCTCGATGATCTCCCGGCTCAAGCCGTGGAAGCCCCAGGTCTCGTAGGCGTGGACGGCCAACTCCAGATCGTCGTCGCGCAAGGCCCGGTAGAGGTCGATGACGGCGCCGATGAAGCTCGGCCGGAAGACCCGGATGCAGCCGAAATCCAAGAGGTTGAGGCTGTCGCCCGCGCCGACCGTGTAGTTGCCGAGATGGGGGTCGCCGTGGATCACCCCGTAGTCGTAGAACGGCACGTACCAGGCGCGGAACATGTTGTGGGCGATCGCGTTGCGGTTTTCGAGGTGGCTGTCGACGAAGTCCATCACCGGGGTGCCGTCGAGCCACTCCATGCTCAGCAGGCGGCCGGTGGACAGTTCGCCGAGGACCTCGGGGACATGGACGTCGGTTTCGCCGGCCAGCATCCGGGCGTAGAGGTCCATGTTGCGGGCCTCGCGGCGATAGTCCAGTTCCTCGCGCAGGCGGACCGCCAACTCGGCGATGATCTCGGTGGCGTCGATGGTGCGGTCGTAGCGCCGGTAGAGCGCGAACAGCAGCTTCAACTGCCCGAGGTCGGCCTCCACCGCCGAGGCCATGTCGGGGTACTGGAGCTTGCAGGCCAGCCGGCGGCCGTCGTGGGCGACGGCGCGGTGGACCTGGCCCAGCGAGGCGGCGGCCGCCGCCTGGCGCTCGAAGGAGGCGAAGCGGGCCGGCCACCCGGCGCCCAGCTCGCCGGCCATCCGCCGGCGCACGAAGGCCCAGCCCATGGACGGCGCGTTGGTCTGCAACTGGGCCAGCTCGGCGGTGTATTCGGGAGGCAGGGCGTCGGGAACGGTGGCCAGGATCTGGGCCACCTTCATCAGCGGCCCCTTGAGCCCGCCCAGCGCCTCCTTGAGGTCGGCGGCGTTCTCGCCGCGGTCCATGTCCAGGCCGAGGAAGCGGCCGCCGGCGAGCCGCGCCGCCACCCCGCCCACCGCCCGGCCGACCCGGGCGTAGCGCCTGATGCGGCCGGACAGCGAGCCATTACCGGTGGGGGAATCTTCGGCCATCCGCCGACTCCATGATCGTTGGTTCCCTGAAGGTATATGGGTTCCGGTCGCCGTTCAACGCGACCCGCCCCCCGAGCGTGCTGCCGGAGGCGCTATCTTCGGCGGCCGATTGTCACAATTATAGTGTGTAATGATTCCGGTTATTCACGTATTCCGTTGATTGGCAACTTTTTTCATTCTACAATTTTACTATGTAATGATTCCGATTATTCGTGCATTCCATTGATTGCCAACTTTTTTTCGTTGATTGTTATGCAATTCCGTAATAATTTACCAAAATAGTAATTCTCGAAAGCGTGATACCGTCGTTCGATCGGTATAGCAAACAGGGAAATACCGGTTGGTGGCTATCGCGCCGGGGGTAGGTATTTTGCAAAGGTTTTCGGCCGCCGTCTTCGCCCTGCTGGGGGCGGCAGTGTTTTTCGCCGGCGGCCTGGCGTTAACCGCCTACGAAACGGAGCATTTCCGTCAACGGCGCCATATCCACGCCCATCACTTGGCCGGCGCCGCCCGCGCAAAGGTCAGGCTCGCCTGACCAAGCCCGCATTCCATTCGCGTTAACGTTCCCTTTTAAGAGCGTTTAGGAGAGTCACCGTCATGCGAACCAAAGTGAAGGAAGTCTGGCGATCTTTCGAACTTACTTGGTTCCTGCCCCCCATAATAACGGCATCGTTCGTCGCGGTTATCGCAATCGTGTTCTGGCAGATGCACAGCTACGATCTAGATTCCCATCGCGCGCACCTCTCCAGAACTCTTGAGAACACCGCCGAGACAATCCGCCGCAACCTGGACGCTGACCGCGAATACCTGCTGCTCCTGGCCGAGGACGTGGCGCGTGGCGCGCTGAACGCGGAGACCTTCCAAACACGTGTTTCGCAATACGTGGCCGACCACCCTGGCCTGATCAACGTGACTTGGGCGGACGCCGAGTTCGTCATCCGCCGGACGGCACCCTTCGCGCCGAACAAGCAGGTGATTGGCCTCAAGCTCACCCTGCCGGAGCCGGAGCGGGCCTCCAAGCTCTCCCGGGACACCGGGAGACCCGTCTACACCAAACCTTTCGTGGTCATACAGGGGCAACCCGCCTTCGAGGTCTATGTACCGGTCTTTCGGGGCGGGATGTTTATGGGAACGTTCGGCGGCATCTATTCGGCCAGCGACGTCTTGCGCAACGCCGTTTCACCGTCGGTGAGTGCCGATTATGAGGCGGTTATCATGGACGACACGGGTACTCCCATCGCCGAGGTGTCTGACCCGGAGCGCAAGATCGACGACCTCGTCATCGCTACTCGGCCCCTGGCTCCGGTCGGACAGGGCACTGCGCTGCGCCTCGCCCATTACAAGGGGAATGTGAACTGGAGAGTGATGTCGCTTTTGTTGGTCTCCATCGGCCTTGCCATCGGCCTCGGCGTCAGCATGTGGGCGCATCGCCAGGTCACCGAGCGCAAGCGGTCCGAGGAGGCCCTGCGCCAGTCGGAGGAACGGTTCCGTTTGGTCGCCCAATCGACCGGCGACGCTATTATCGCCATCGACGACGAAGGACGGATCGTCTCCTGGAACCGGGGCGCCGAACGGATGTTCGGTTGCCCCGAAGGCGAAGTGATCGGCAAGCCGCTGACCGGATTCATGCCCGAAGAGTTCCGCAAGGACTACGAAGCGAGCCTGAAGCGCCTGCGCGGCGGCGGCAAGGCCAGACACGCCGGCCGCACCGTGGAGCTGCGCGGGCGGCGCACGGACGGCGGCGAATTCCCGCTGGAGCTGTCGCTGGGTTGGTGGACGGCGGGCGGCGAGACCTTCTACAGCGGCGTCGTCCGCGACATCACCGAGCGCAAGCGGGCCGAGGCGGCCCTGCTCAAGGCCAAGGAGGCGGCCGAGGTGGCCAACCGCGCCAAGACCGAGTTCCTGGCCAACATGAGCCACGAGCTGCGCACCCCGCTGAACTCGGTGATCGGTTTCTCCGAGATGATGACGCTCGAGGCGTTCGGACCGCTGGCCAACGACACCTACCTGGAATACACCCGCGACATCAACGACGCCGGCAACCATCTGCTGGAGATCATCAACGACATCCTCGACTTCTCCAGGATCGAGGCCGGCGAGATCGACTTCACCGAAGACGAACTGGACGTCGCCAAGACCATCGAGTCCTGCCTGAGGATCATCTCGGAGCGGGCGATGAAGGCCCGGGTCACGGTGTCCTCGGACGTCCCGGACGATTTCCCGCTGCTCTACGGTGACGAGACCCGGGTCAAGCAGATTCTCCTCAACCTGCTGTCCAACGGGGTCAAGTTCACGCGCCCGGAGGGGCGGACCGTAGTCGAGGCCCGACGCGATCCCCACGGGGCGATCGTGCTGCGGGTCCGCGACACCGGCGTCGGCATCCCGGCCAAGGACATCCCCCGGGTGCTGGAGTCGTTCGGACAGGTCGCCGATGCGATGACCCGCGACCACCCGGGGACCGGCCTCGGCCTGTCCATGGCCAAGTCGCTGACCGAGCTCCACGGCGGCACCCTGTCCATCGACAGCGAGGTCGGCGTCGGCACCACGGTCACCGTCCGCTTCCCCCCCGAACGGGTGCTGGAACACTGAGCCATAATACCAAAGGTCATTGATAATGACCTTTGGTATAACCCGGTTTCGCCGAACCGGCGGTTGGAGAGCATGCCAACGCCCGGGTCTTGAAAGTTCTGGCCCGCCTCACCGCCGCTGCCTATGGTTCGGGGATGGGGAACGCCCGCCGTCCCATCGTCCAGGCGCCGTCGCCATGATCGGCGAGCTGTTTCCAATCATCGCCCCGGTGTTCGTGGGCGCCGGCATCGGCTTCGCCTGGGCGCGGCTGGAGCGGCCCTACGACACCGACCTGGTGACCGCCCTGATCACCAACGTCGGCGCCCCGTGCCTGGTGCTGTCGACCCTGATCGCGGTCGATCTCGAGGTCGGCGCCTTCGCCGTCATGGCCGGGGCCTCGCTGGCCGCGTTCGCCGTCATGGCCGCCATCTCGGCGGCCATCCTCAAGGCGGCGGGGCTGTCCCTGCGCACCTTCGTGGCGCCGGTGACCTTCTCCAACTGCGGCAACATGGGGCTGCCGCTGTCGCTGCTCGCCTTCGGCGAGGCGGGGCTGGCGCTGGCCATCGTCTTCTTCACCATCAGCGCGCTGTCCATGTTCACCATCGGCGCCGCCGTCGTCTCGGGCGCCATGTCGCTGAACAAGCTGGCCCGCATCCCCATCCTGTACGCGGTGGCGGCGGCGCTGGTGTTCATGGCCACCGACATCGAACCCCCGGCGTGGCTGCTCAACACCACCCGGCTCCTCGGCGGGATGACGATCCCGATGATGCTGATCACGCTTGGCGTATCGCTGGCCCGGCTCAGGATCGCCAGCCTCCCCAGGAGTCTGGCCCTGTCGCTGTTGCGTCTGGTCCTGGGGTTCGCGGTGGGGGTGGCGCTGGCCGCCGGGTTCGGTTTCGAGGGCACGGCGCGCGGGGTGCTGATCCTCCAGTCGAGCATGCCGGTGGCGGTGTTCAACTACCTGTTCGCCCAGCGCTACCAAAGGGAGCCCGAAGAGGTGGCGGGGATGGTGGTAATCTCCACCGCCATCTCGTTCCTGACCCTGCCGGGGTTGCTGTGGTTCGTGTTGAGAGTCTGACCCATAATGTATTGTGTGTTTTCAACGAGTTGGAAGGGCGCCAATGCCAGGAAAGGCGGCGAAGGCGATGCTGGAGCATCGTCGAGCCGTCTTGACGCCGCAGGGGCGCCCTTCCAACTCGCCCTACGGGAGCCTTGTGTTCGCGCCCCGGGGCGTCGTGACGCCCTGGTGATGCGCCAACATCACGGCGGCCGCCACTCCTACCGGAGGCACGAACACAAGGCTTTGAAAACACACAATACATTATGGGTCAGACTCTAAGATGAAAGGATCGGGGAAACGATGGGGTTGTGGATTCCGCTGAGCGCGGCGGTGGTGCCGGCGCTGCTGATCCTCTGGTACTTCACCACCCGGGACGTCTTTCGCGAACCGGCCAGGGTGATCTGGGCGACGTTCTTCCTGGGCGTGCTGTCGATCGTCCCGGTGCTCGTCGTGGCCCTTGTCGCCAACCAGCTCATCGCCCCCCTCGGCGGGTTCGTCGAGCGGGGGATCGCCCAGGCGTTCCTGGTCGCCGCCGCCCCCGAGGAGTTCTTCAAGCTCCAGGTCCTGATCTGGTACTGCCTGCGCCACCGGGAATTCGACGAACCCATGGACGGCATCGTCTACGGGGTGACGGCGTCCCTCGGCTTCGCCGCCTTCGAGAACATCTTCTACGTCTCGGCGGACCTCGACCAATGGCTGTTCACCGCCGTCATGCGTTCGCTGACCGCGGTGCCGCTCCATGGGGCGCTGGGCGCAATCATGGGCCAATACGTCGCCCAGGCCCGGTTCGCCCCCCAGCGCCGCCGGGCCCTGCTGTGGCGGGCGTGGTGGGTGCCGGCGTTGCTGCACGGCCTCTACAACGCGCCGCTGCTGGTCCAGCAGGAGGCGGGGGCGATGAGGGTCGCGATGTCGGGAGGGAAGGAACTGGCCCTCGGGCTGGGGGCGATCGCGGTGCTGGCGGTGGCGGTGGTGTGGGCCCTCAGGCTGACCGCCCGCCTGCGCGCCCGGCAGGTGGAGACCGTCAAGGGGTTGTCCGAGACCGCCAGGCGGCTCGCCGAACGATTCGACGAATAGCTTTTATTCGGCGGCGGTGGCGCTGGGCGCCGGGGCGCGGTAGGCGGCCATCAATTCGGCCTCGCGGGCCTTGGCCTCGGCGGCGTTTCGCGCCTTGACGTGGCCGAAGCCGCGGATCGTCTCGGGCAGCGAGGCGATCTCGACGGCCAGCGCGTGGTTGTCGGCGTTCAGGCCCTCCACGAGTTCCTCGAGCGTGGCTTCGTAGTCGACGATCAGGCGGCGTTCCAGCTTGCGTTCGGCGGTGTTGGCGAAGACGTCGAAGGGGGTGCCGCGGAGGCCCTTCATCCGGGCCAGCAGCCTGAAGGCGGTCATCATCCACGGCCCGAATTCGCGCTTGCGCGCCTCTCCCGTGTTGGGGTCGAGGCTGGCCAACAGCGGCGGCGCCAAGTGGAAGGAGAGCCGGATGTCGCCCTCGAAGCGCTCCCGGATGCTTTCCAGGAAGTCGCCCTCGGCGTACAGCCGCGCCACCTCGTACTCGTCCTTGTAGGCCAGCAGCTTGAAGTAGGAATTGGCGACCGCCTCGGCCAGGGTGTCGGAGGTGGCGTCGGCCCGGCGGACCCGTTCGACCAGGCTCGTGTAGCGCTCGGCGCAGGCGGTGTCCCGGGAGGCGACGAGCTCCTCGGCCCGCCGCGCGATCAGGCCGTCCAGGGTCCGCTCCCCGGGCGGCGGCGGCGACATCTCCGGGATCGCGATGCGCTCGACGGCGGCGGCGTCGTGGGCGGCGCGGCGGCCCCACAGGAAGGCCTGCTTGTTGAAGTCGACGGCGACCCCGTTGATCTCGATGGCCCGCCCGATGGCCTCCGTCGACAGCGGGATCAGGCCTTTCTGGTAGGCGAAGCCGACCATGAACATGTTGGTGGCGATGGAATCGCCGAGCAGCGCCGTGACCAGCCGCCCGGCGTCGATGAAGTGGGCGCCGCCGGGCCTGGTGACGGCGACGATGACCTGCTCCAGGTCGTGCTCCGGGTAGTCGAGGTCGGGGTCGTGGGTGAAGGCGGCGGTCATCGTCCGGTGGCGGTTGACCACCGCGCTGGACAGGCGCCGGCGCAGCTTGGCCAGGGATTCGAAGCTGCCGGTGGTGACCATGTCGCAACCCAGCACCAGGTTGGCCCCGCCGGCGGCGATGCGCACGGCGTGGATATCCCCGGGGGCGTCGGCGATCCTGAGGTGGCTGACCACCGCCCCGTTCTTCTGGGCCAGACCGGTCATGTCGAGCACCGTGATCCCCTTGTCCTCGAGGTGGGCGGCCATCCCCAGGACGGCGCCGACGGTGACCACGCCGGTGCCCCCGATGCCGGTGATGACGATGTTGTAGGGGGTCGCGGTATCGGGAAGGAGGGGATCGGGCAGGGCCGGGAACGGTACCTCGCCGAGCGCCTGGCGCTTGCGCGGGGTGCCGCCGTGGACGGTGACGAAGCTGGGGCAGAAGCCGTTGAGGCAGGAGAAGTCCTTGTTGCACGACGACTGGTCGATGGCCCGCTTGCGGCCCTTGTCGGTCTCGACCGGGACGATCGAGACACAGTTGGACTTGACCCCGCAGTCGCCGCAGCCTTCGCACACCGCCTCGTTGATCACCACCCGGCGGTCCGGGTCGGGGGCCTGGCCGCGCTTGCGCCGGCGGCGCAACTCGGCGGCGCAGGTCTGGTCGTAGATCAGCACCGAGACGCCCTTGATCCGGCGCAGGTCGCGCTGGAGACGGTCCATCTCGTCGCGGTGATGAAAGTCGACGCCGGTGGCGAAAGCGCCCCCGCCGCCGGAATACTTGGCCGGGTCGTCGCTGACCACGACGATCCGCTCGACCCCCTCGGCGCGGACCTGGTTGGTGATGATGGGCACGCTGAGGGGGCCATCCACGGGCTGGCCGCCGGTCATCGCCACGGCGTCGTTGTAGAGGATCTTGTAAGTGATGTTGACCCCGGCGGCGACCGCCGCGCGGATCGCCAGCAGCCCCGAATGGTAGTACGTGCCGTCGCCCAGGTTGACGAAGATGTGGTCGGTATCGGTGAACGGCGCCTGGCCGATCCAGGTGGCGCCCTCGCCGCCCATGTGGGTGAAGGTGTCGGTGTCGCGGTCCATCCAGGTCGCCATGTAGTGACAGCCGATGCCGGCCACCGCGCGGGAGCCCTCGGGGACCAGGGTCGAGATGTTGTGGGGGCACCCCGAACAGAAGTAGGGGACGCGCTCGATGTCGGGCAGCGGTCCGGACAGCGCCTCCTCCTTGCGCTCCAGGAACTCCAGGCGCTCCTTGATCCGGGGCGAGGTGTAGAAGCGCTCGACGCGGGCGGCGATGGCGCGCGCGATGCGGGCCGGGCTCAGTTCCCCGGCCGAGGGCAGGATCCATTCCCCGGTGTCGTCGAACTTGCCGAACACCCGCGGCCGGACGTCGGCCCGCCAGTTGTAGAGCTGCTCCTTGAGCTGGTTCTCGATGACGGCGCGCTTCTCCTCGACCACCAGGATCTCGTCCAGGCCCTCGGCGAAGTGGCGGATTCCCTCGCGCTCCAGCGGCCAGCTCATCCCCACCTTGAGCACCCTCAAGCCGATCTCGGCGGCGTGCCCGGCGTCGATGCCGAGGTCGTCCAGCGCCTGCATGACGTCGAGGTAGGACTTGCCGGTGGTGACGATGCCCAACCGCGGCTGCGGGCTGTCGATGACCACCCGGTTGAGGTCGTTGGCCCGGGCGAAGGCCAGCGCGGCGTACATCTTGTGGCGCTGGAGGCGTTCCTCCTGGACCAGCGGCCGGTCGGGCCAGCGGATGTGGAGGCCGCCTTCGGGGATCTCGAAGTCGTCGGGCAGGCGGACGGTGACGCGGCCGGGATCGACCGCCACCGAGGCCGTCGAATCGACGTTCTCGGTGATCGTCTTGACCCCCACCCAGCAGCCGGAATAGCGCGACATCGCCCAGCCCAGGATGCCCAGGTCCAGCAGGTCCTGGACGTTGCACGGGTTGAGGACCGGGAACTGGGCGTCCATGAAGGCGTATTCGCTCTGGCTGGGCAGGGTCGAGGACTTGCAGGCCGGGTCGTCGCCGGCCATCGCCAGCACTCCGCCGTGGGCCGAGGTGCCGGCGAAGTTGGCGTGGCGGAAGACGTCCCCGGTCCTATCGACGCCGGGACCCTTGCCGTACCACATGGCGAAGACGCCGTCGTAGCGGGCGCCCTCGAACAGGTTGACCTGCTGGGACCCCCAGATGGCGGTCGCCGCCAGGTCCTCGTTGATCCCCGGCTGGAAGCGGATGTGGTGGGGCTCGAGGAACTTCTCGGCCCGCCAGAACTCCTTGTCGACGTTGCCCAGCGGCGAGCCCCGGTAGCCGGTCACCAAGCCGGCGGTGTTAAGCCCGGCCAGGGCATCGCGCTGGCGTTGGATCAGGCACAGGCGGACCAGCGCCTGGGTGCCGGTCAGGAAGACCCGTCCCGTTTCAACCGTGTATTTGTCGTCGAGGGTGACCGATCTCAAGTCAACGATCCTCCGGGGACCGGCGGAAACCGGCGGCTCCTTCGCCAAGTGGTTGATAGAAAGGTAGTAACTGTCGGCCTTCCTGGCAATAAACCCGTGCTCGGCGAAACGTCATTCGAAACGATCGAACCGCCGGACGGCGGCCGGCGAGGAAAAATTGCCCGGCGCCGCGAGCCGGCGAAAGATGATATGCCGCGCGGAATCGGGAAAGGGGTGATTTCGTCACAGCCAGCCGTTATACCAAGGTTCCTATGTATTTTATCGGGGACGCGCGTCCCACGGCATCGGATCAACGCCCATGACGGTCCTGGTTACCGGCGCCGCCGGCTTCATCGGTTTCCACGTCTCCCTGGCCCTGCTTTCGCGCGGCCGGCGGGTGGTCGGCGTCGACGACCTCAACGACTACTACGAGGTGTCGCTGAAGGAGGCCCGCCTGGCGATCCTCGGCGCCGAGGAGGGGTTCGCCTTCGAGCGCCTGGACATCGCCGAGCGCGCCGCCATGGGGGACCTCGCCGGGCGCCACCCGGGGATCACCCATGTCGTCCACCTGGCGGCCCAGGCCGGGGTCCGCTACTCGTTGATCAACCCCTACGCCTACACCCGGACCAACATCGAGGGACACCTGGTGGTGCTCGAGACGTGTCGCCGGCTGGAGCGTCTCGAACACGTGGTCTACGCCTCGTCGTCGTCGGTCTACGGGGCCAACGCCAAGCTGCCGTTTTCGACCCGGGACGCGGCCGACTCCCCGGTCTCGCTCTACGGGGCGTCCAAGCGGGCGATGGAGCTGATCAGCCACTCCCACGGCCACCTCAACGGCCTGCCCCAGACCGGGCTCAGGTTCTTCACCGTCTACGGCCCCTGGGGGCGGCCCGACATGGCGGCTTTCATCTTCGCCCGCAAGATCCTGGCCGGCGAGCCGATCGAGGTCTTCAACAACGGCGATATGAGCCGCGACTTCACCTACATCGACGACATCGTCGCCGGCCTGCTGGCCTGCCTCGAGCGGCCGCCGCAAGGCTCGCCGCCGTGCCGGATCTACAACCTGGGCAACCACCGCTCCGTCCGCCTGATGGACTTCATCGCCGCCATCGAGAAGGCGCTGGGGGCCAAGGCGGAGATCGAGTTCCTGCCCCTGCAGCCGGGCGACGTCAAGGACACCTACGCCGACATCGAGGACAGCCGGCGGGACTTCGGGTTCGACCCCAAGACCACCATCGAGGAGGGCATCCCCCGGTTCGTCGACTGGTTCCGGCGCCACTACGGCGTATGACCGAGAAGGCCGGCCTCAAACGGTGATCCGCATCAGGTCCTCGCCGAGGGTGACCTTGCCGGCGAAGTCGTGCCGGACCTCGGCCAGCAGGGCGGAGGCGTCGAAGCGCGGCGGCACGAAGTGGGTCAGCACCAGGTGGCCGACGGCGGCCTCGGCGGCGACCTTGCCGACGACCTCCGAAGGGGTGTGGTAGGAGGTCACGTTGGTGACGGTTTCGGCCGAACGCCGGCCGGGGATGATCTTCATCTGGCGGTGGATGATAACCTCGTGGAGCAGCACGTCGGCGCCTCGGGCCGCCTCGATCAGGGCCGGGCAGTAGGCGGTGTCGCCGCTGAGGGCCAGCTTGGCCCCGGTTTCCTCGAAGACGAACCCGTAGGCATCGCGCACCGGGCGGTGATCGACCTCGACGGTCGAAACCTTCATCTCCCCGAAGCTCAAGACCCGCCCGGGCGCGATTTCCTCGACCTCGATCTCCAGGGCCGTGGTCGAGGGCCGCCGCTCGTGGGCGATGCGCAGGTCCAGTTCCCGCTTCCACAGGGCCATGGTGCCGTCGACGAAGGCCCGGGTGCCGGGCGGGCCGAAGATGCGTTGGGGCCGGTCGCGCCCCTGGTGCCAGCTCGAGACGATCAACTGGTAGAGATCGACCAGGTGGTCGGAATGGAGGTGGCTCAGCAGCACGGCGTCGACGTCGCGCCCCGGACACCCGGCGGCGGCCAGGCGCTGGGTGACCCCCGAACCGCAGTCGACCAGGACCTTGGCGCCCCCGCCCCGGACCAGGGCGGCGGGGCCGTGGCGGTCGGGATCGACGCTGGGGCAGCCGGTGCCGAGCAGGATCAGGTCCACTATCCGTACAACGCCTCGAGGGCTTCGCCGTAGACCTCGCGCAGCTTGTGGCGGCGGATCTTCATGGTCGGGGTCATCTGGGCGTTGTCGATGGTGAAGGGTTGGTCGGCGATTATGAAGCGGCGCACCTTCTCGATGTTCGACAGCCCCTCGTTGACCCGCCCCACCACCTCGGCCAGGGCCTTGTGGAAGTCGTCGCTGCCGGCCAGCACCTCCAGTTCGCCGATCAGGTTGTTGGCGCTCGCCCAGTCGCGCATCCAGCCCTCGTCGGGAACCAGCAGCGCCACCAAGTGCGGTCGCCGGTCGCCGTGGACCATGGCCTGGGCGATCTCCGGGGCCAGCGTCAACAGGCCCTCGATGCGCTGGGGGGCGATGTTGTCGCCGCCAGAGTTGACGATGATGTCCTTCTTGCGGTCGGTGATAAGGAGGTAGCCGTCGTCGTCGATCACCCCGACGTCGCCGGTGTGCAGCCAGCCGTTGCGGATGGCCTCGGCGGTGGCCTCGGGGTTGCGCCAGTAGCCCTCCATCACCAGCTCGCCCTTGACGCAGATCTCGCCGTCCCCGGCGATCCGGACCTCGGTCTGGTGGAGCGGCGGCCCGACGGTCTCCATCTTGACCCTGGACGGCCGGTTGACGCTGATCACCGGCCCGGTTTCGGTCAGCCCGTAGCCCTGGAGGATGCGCATGCCGAGCGCGGTGAAGAAGATCCCGATGTCGGGATTGAGCGGTGCTCCGCCCGAGACCAGCGCCTTGAGCCGGCCGCCGAAACGGGCCCGCACCTTGTCGCGCACCAGCTTGTCCAGGACGGCGTCGGCGAGGCGCTCGAGCGGCCCCAGGGAGGCGGGGTCGTGGTAGCGCTTGCGGCCCAGCTCCAGGGCCTTCATGAACAGCTTCTCCTTGAGCCCGCCGGCCTTCCGGACCCCGCGCAGGATGCGCCCGTGCATGGTCTCGTAAAGCCGGGGCACGGCGGTCATGATGGTCGGCCGGGCCTCGATCATGTTGGCGGCCAGGGTCTCGATCCCCTCGGCGTAGTAGATCTGGGCGCCGACCGAGATCGGGAAGAACAAACCCGCCATGTGCTCGTAGGAATGGGACAGGGGCAGGAACGACAGGAACACCTCGTCGCCCAGGCCCAGCTCGAGCAGGGCGTCGGTCGCCCCGGCGCAGTTGTGGAGGATCGCCCCGTGGTGCAGCATCACCCCCTTGGGGGCGCCGCCGGTGCCCGAGGTGTAGATGATGCAGGCGGTCTCGGCGCGGTTCAATCGCCTGGCCCGCCCGGCGGCGTCGAAGCCCCCGCCGCGGCCCAGCACGTCGTCCCAGGCCACCACCTCGACGCTGAGCTGGGGGGCGATCTCCGGCGCTTCGATGGTGACCACGAACGCCATCTCGTCGGCCACGTGGGCGGCCGGCAGGAAGCGCTCGCAGAGCCGGGCGGTGGAGACGATGGCCCCCTTGGCGCCGCTGTTCTCGAGGATGTGGAGGTGGTCCTCGACGGTGTTGGTGACGTAGGCCGGCACCGCGATCGCGCCGCTGGCCATGATCGCGATGTCGGCGATCAGCCACTCGGGGCGGTTCTCCGAGACCAGCGCCACGCGGTCGCCCGGCGCCACCCCCAGGGCCTCGAGGCCGCCGGCCAGGGCGCCGACCCTGTCCGCCGCCTGGCGCCAGCTCATCTCCCGGTAGACGCCGTCGGTCTTGGCCCACAGGAACGGCTTGTCGGCGAGGCGCTCGGCCTGGTCGAAGAACATCGTCACCAGGTTGGGCCAGTTCTCGGCGTCCATCGCGTTTTCCCCTTCCCTGGAATCTATTCCATCCTAATATGGCAAACAAGCGCAAGGAGAAAGCAATGAGCAATTCCACTCCCGCGGTGCCTGAATGGAAACTGGACGATCTCTACGAGAGCCCCGATTCGCCGATCCTGGCCGGTGATCTCTCGAATCTATAATGGGAATGATTCTTACCGAACATCAACGCATACAGCACCTTTGAATTGACTCTATGATCAACATATGTCTTTTGGTAAACTTGTGGAAGTTCTTTTGCCAGTACAGCTACGGTTTCTTGTCGATAACATCAGTTACACGTTTCTTCACTCGAAACGGTCTCGGTACGATGTTGTAAAATGGAAAAATTAGGTATTGAGTTCAAGCTAATAATAGCATATTTGGTCTCTGGAATTATTGGGCTATATGCAGTATCACTGCACGTCCCTACTGTACATAAGTTATTAGGTGGCGATACACATTCCCCAATTGGGACGGGGATCGTATTGGTCGTCATTCTTTCCATTGGGGTTGGAATCATAATAAATGCTGTTACATGGGCCACGATAAGGCCGCTAATTGAGCTTCTTGGAACTAAAAGGCCAGATTTACCATACCATAGACTGAACAAGAATCTTATGTACGCTTATTCGGAATTGCTTGAGGGAAATTTCCGTTTCTATCAGTCTTATTCTAATATTCTGACATCATTACTGTTATTGTTAACATCTATAATTCTTTCTGAAGAAGAACTTAACATGAATTTCTTGTTGACCGGTGCAATCTTTTGTGGCATTTTGTTTTTTGCAGCACGTGATTCTCTAGGAAGAACCTATCGCGGAATGGACGATCTTTTCAGTGAAAATCAGGAGGTTGCCAAAATGACTAATAATAACCCGGCGCCAACAAGCGCTGACTCGAAGGAAGGAAAAAAATCGAATGGTGATAATACAAAACGTGCAAATTCAAGAAGAGAGACGATGGAAACTAAAGACCAAGTAGGGGAAAATCATAAAGAATGATGATTATGTAACTTCTATAGTGCCAGTAAGTGTTTTATCGGGATCATATCTTCGTTCCCCATACTCCACTGGATTCGTTCAATGTTTAAATGACGATGGAGCGTCATTCTCGAACACGTATTGGCTGGTAGGAGCAATACGCCACAAGGAGTTGCGATCACGCACATTTCTGCTACAATGTCCCCGAATTGGTTATTGAGTGGGAAACCTACTGAACGAGCGTGAGGAGACCAACCAAGATGACAAATGGAATACCGAAGGATTCGTCTACTAAGGGTAATGAAATACCGAAGGGGCCGGCCAAAAAGGGTAATGGAATACCGAACAAACCGAAACCTAGTGTGCAAAAGCAACGAAACTCTTAATCCCCAAAAGGGCAATTCGAACGAGAAGCGTGTTACAGAAGGCGGCATAACGAAATTGGAGCGAAAGTCAGAACGGGCTCGTTAATTCCGCCATGGATATTACGGTAGCTAAGTTATCGCTACTACCGGCTGAAAGCGCGCTGGTACGGGCTCGAGGCGCTGGACTACTGGGATCGCAACGCGCCGCTGCCCGACGATGACGAGCGGCGCTACTCGTGGAGCGAGGCGCGCGACGTAGTCCTTGGCACGTTTGGAGCCTTCGCGCCTGAGACGGCCGAGATCGCCAGCAAATTCTTCGAGCACGCCTGGATCGACGCGGGCCTACATCCCCCACTTCGTGCACACCCCGTTCTACGTCTACGCCTACGCCTTCGGCGATTGCCTGGTCAACTCGCTGTACGACGTGTTCCGCGGCGGGTTGGGGGACTTCCAGGCCAAATACCTGGAGATGCTCGGCGCCGGGGGCACGCTGCGCCACCGCGAGCTGTTGGCGCCGTTCGGCCTGGACGCCACCGAGGCCGCCTTCTGGCGGCGCGGCCTCGAGGTGGTCTCCGGCTTCATCGACGAGTTGGAGGCGATGGAGGGCTAGCAGGCCCGGCTCAGGTTTTTTCCTCGCCCAGGTAGGCGGTGATGACGGCGGGGTCGGCGCG
>CAZWEZ010000068.1:0-19821 GCA_964632795.1 uncultured Thalassospiraceae bacterium
GCCAGCGGCTGGCCGCCGGCGGCCGCTTCCTCGACGGCCTGCGCGCGGCGGCCGGGCGCGGGGCGGCGGTGTTCGGGGAATGCGGCGGCTACATGGTGCTGGGGCGGGGCATCGTCGACGCCGGGGGCGCGCGCCACGCCATGGCCGGGTTGCTGGGCCTCGAGACCTCGTTCGCCGAGCGCCGGCTGCACCTCGGCTACCGGCGCGCGGTGGTGGCCGCCGACGGCCCCCTGGGCAAGGCCGGGGCGGTGATTCGCGGCCACGAATTCCATTACGCCGAGGTCCTCGAGGAAGGCCCCGGCCAGCCGCTGTTCGCCTGCGCCGACGCCCACGGCAACGACCTCGGCCCTTCGGGCTTGACCGAGGGCCGGGTGATGGGGTCTTTCGTCCACCTGATCGACGGCGAGGACGATGCCTGAGCAACCCTTCTGGAAGCGCAAGACGCTGTCAACGATGTCCCGCCGGGAATGGGAGTCGCTGTGCGACGGCTGCGCCAAGTGCTGCCTGGAGAAGCTGGAGGACGACGATAGCGGCGAGGTCTCCTATACCGACGTCGCCTGCCGGCTGCTCGACATGGAAAGTTGCCGCTGCACCGACTACGCCAACCGCCGGCAACTGGTCGACGACTGCATCGGGCTGAACGCGACAACGGTCAAGCGCTACAAATGGCTGCCATCGACCTGCGCCTACCGCCTGCTCGACGAGGGCAAGGATTTGGCGTGGTGGCACCCGCTGGTGTCCGGCGATCCCGAGACCGTCCACCGGGCCGGGATCTCGGTGCGCGGACGGGCGGTGCCCGAGGCGCTGGCCGGCAACCTCGAAGACCACGTCGTCATCTGGCCACGACTAGGAGAAGTGACTTGAACCGCACCTCCGACGACTCCGGCGGCGTCTATGCCGCCGCCCTGACCCCGCTGAGCGACGGGCTGGCCCCCGACCACCGGGCGCTGGCCGCTCACTGCCGGTGGCTGCTGGAGAACGGCTGCCACGGGCTGGCGGTGCTCGGCACCACCGGCGAGGCCAACTCGTTCTCCGCCGGGGAGCGCATCGAAATCATGGAGCAGCTGGTCGAGGCCGGGATTCCCGGCGACCGCCTGCTGCCGGGGACCGGCTGCTGCGCGGTGCCCGACACCGTGCGCCTGAGCCGCCGGGCGGTGGAACTGGGGGCGGCCGGGGTCCTGATGCTGCCGCCGTTCTACTACAAGAACACCGGCGACGACGGCCTGTTCGCCGCCTTCTCCGAGGCCATCGAGGGGGTCGGCGATTCGCGGCTTCGGGTCTACCTCTACCATTTCCCCCAGATGTCGAACGTGCCCATAAGCCACCGTCTGATCGAACGCCTGCTGGCGCGCTATCCGGACACCGTGGCCGGCATAAAAGACAGCTCGGGCGAGCTCGACAACATGACCTCGATGGTCCGCGAGTTTCCCGGGTTCGCCGTGCTGAGCGGCTGGGACCACCTGCTGCTGCCGCTGCTGGAGGCCGGCGGGGCGGGCTGCATCACGGCGGTGTGCAACGTCGCCTGCGGCTTGGCCCGGGAGGTCTTCGACGGCTGGCGGTCGGGCAACGCCGGGGACGCCCACCGCCGGCTGAGCGCCGTGCGCAAGGCGATCGCGGCCTATCCGCTGACCGCGGCGCTCAAGGAGATCATGGCCCGGCACACCGGCGACGACGGCTGGCGCCGCCTTCGTGCGCCGCTGACCCCGCTCGACGCCGCCGGGGCCGAGGCGCTGATCGACGCCCTGGCCGCCACCGGCTTCACCCCGCCCCCGGTGTGATGGGCCGCGGCGGCCTGCATAGCCTCGACATCGGCGGGCGTAAGGTGCCGGTCCGGGTGCGGCGCAACCGGCGGGCGCGGCGGATCGTGCTGCGCATCGACGACGACATCGACGGCGCGGTGGTCACGGTGCCGGCGGGGACGGCGATCGGCGAGGGACTGGAGATGGCCCGCGCCAAGGCCGGCTGGATTCTCGGCCGCCTCGAGGCCCTGCCGCCCCGGGTGGCCTTCGACGATGGCGCCAGGGTGCCCCTGCTGGGGACCTTGCGCCGGCTCCGCCACTGCCCCGGGGACCGTTCCCCGGTGTGCCTGGAGGACGGCGAAATCCGTGTTTCCGGACGCCGCGAGCACTTGGCCCGGCGGTTCACCGACTGGCTGCGCGGCGAGGCCCGCCGGCACATCGTCCCGCTGGCCGCCGACAAGGCCTCGCGGCTCGGCCGGGGGGCGGGGCGGATCGGCGTCCGCGACACCCGCTGGCGCTGGGGGTCGTGCTCGGCGGCGGGCAACCTGTCGTTCTGCTGGCGGCTGGTGATGGCCCCGGAGTGGGTGCTCGACTACGTGGTCGCCCACGAGGTCGCCCACCTGGCGCACCGTGGCCACGGCCGCGCCTTCTGGTGTACGGTGGACGGTCTGACCGGGGATGCCGAGGGGGCGCGGGCATGGCTGCGCCGCCACGGCCCGGCGCTGCACCGCTACGGATAGGGTTTCCTCATGGCCCCCACGCGCGGACGGGGAGCGCGGATCGCCTATACGATCGTCGACAGCCCCCTCGGCCGGCTGCTGGCGGCGGCCACCGAACGGGGCCTGTGCGCGGTCTTCCTCGGCGATACGGACGGCTTCCTGGAGGCCGAACTCGAGCGCTGGTTTCCGGCCGCCGGGATCGTCCGCGACGACGCCCGGCTGGCCGCCTGGGCGGCCGGCGTCCTCGATGCCATGACCGGCGGCGGAACGGCGACGGTGCCGCCGCTGGACATGGCCGGCACCACCTTCCAGCGGCGGGTGTGGGAGCGGCTGATAGCGATCCCCCGGGGGGGCACCCGCACCTACCGGGAGATTGCCATCGACATCGGCCGGCCCGGGGCGGCCCGGGCAGTGGGCCGGGCGTGCGCGCTGAACCCGGTGTCGGTGGTGGTCCCCTGCCACCGGGCGCTGGGCTCCGACGGCAGCCCGCGGGGTTACGGCTGGGGCATCTGGCGCAAGCTGAAGCTGCTGGCCATGGAGGGAGCCCGATGAAACAGCGCCAGCACACCCTGACCGTCGAGACCCGGGGCCAGGGCCTCTACGAGGTCACCGCCGAGGTCGCCGGGTGGGTGCGCGAGCAGGGGATGTCGAGCGGCCTGCTGTGCGTGTTCTGCCGCCACACCTCGGCCTCGCTGACCATCCAGGAGAACGCCGACCCTGACGTCCAGCGGGACCTGGAGGCGTTCTTCGAGGGTTTGGTGCCCGAGGATGCGCGCCGCTACCGCCACACCATGGAGGGTCCCGACGACATGCCGGCCCACATCCGCGGCGCCCTGACCGACGTCCAGCTGACGATCCCCGTCAGCGGCGGGCGCCTGGCGCTGGGCACCTGGCAGGGTATCTACCTGTTCGAGCACCGCACCCGCCCCCACAGCCGCCACCTTGTCCTCCACCTGATCGGCGAGGTGGCTTGATTATCGTCCACCGGAAGGCCTGCCATGCGTTCGATCCTGATTTCCATCGCCCCGCTGCTGGCCGGACTGACCCTGCTGGTGATGGGCAACGGCATGCTCAGCTCCCTGCTCGCCCTGCGCATGGCGCAGATGGATTTTCCGTCGTGGACCACCGGGCTGGTGATGTCGTCCTACTTCGTCGGCTTGGTGTCGGGGACCTTCTACGCCTACCGGCTGATCTCCGGGGTCGGTCACATCCGCACCTTCGCCGCCCTCGCCTCGTGCGCCTCGGCGGCCACCCTGGCCCATCCCTTCCTGGTCGCCGCCGTTCCCTGGGCCGGGTTGCGCTTCGTCGAGGGTTTCTGCATTTCGGGGCTGTTCATGTGCACCGAGAGCTGGCTCCACGCGCGGGCCACCAACGAGACCCGCGGGCGCATCCTGTCGCTGTACATGGTGTTGGTCTACATGTCCCAGGGGGTCGGCCAGTTCCTGCTCAACCTCCGCGACCCGTCCGGCTTCGCCCTGTTCGTGATCGCCTCGATCCTGCTGTCGCTGGCCCTGGTCCCGGTCGCCGTCACCCGGGTCCAGGCGCCGGACCTGTCGCAACCGGTTCGTTTCGGTATCGGACGGTTGTATGCGACCTCGCCGCTGGGGGTGGCGGGATGTTTCGCCGCCGGCCTGATGATCGGGGCGTTCTACGGGATGGGGCCCTTTTTCGCCCAGCAGATCGGCCTCGACGTCGCCGGGACCTCGCAGTTGATGGGCTTCGCCATCCTCGGCGGGCTGATCCTGCAATGGCCCTTCGGGCGGCTGTCGGACCGCTTCGACCGGCGCACCGTGCTGACCGGGCTGAGCGGAGCCCTGGTTTTGACCTGCGTGGCGATGGCCGCCGTCGCCGGCGGCGACCCCTTGTGGCTGCTGGTCCTGGCGCCGGTCTTCGGCGGCTTCGTGTTCACGCTCTATCCGTTGTGCGCCGCACACACCAACGACTACATCGAGCCCTCGGAGCTGGTCCAGGCGAGCGGCGGGTTGATCCTCGCCTACGGCGTCGGCGCCGCCCTGGGGCCGCTCGGGGCGTCGCCGGTGATGGAGATGGCGGGGCCGGTCGGCTTGTTCGTCTTCCAGGCCTTCGTCGCCCTGCTGATCACCGCCTACGCGCTGTGGCGGATGTTCCAGCGGCCGCCGGTGCCCGGGGACGAACAGGGGGAATTCCGCCCCCTGCCGCGGACCACGGGCGTCGCCAGCGAGCTCGACCCGCGCGGCGAGAGCGCGGATGGCGAAGCCCGTGGTCAGGGGCCGGGGAATGGAGCGGGCGAGGGGAATCGAACCCCCGTTTAAAGCTTGGGAAGCTTTCGTTCTACCATTGAACCACGCCCGCGCCGAGGCGGTGCACTATCGTGTATACGAGAACCCGGGGCACGGTGCAAGTCATGGCCGGAAACACGATATTGTTATTTGGCATCGACGACCGGGACGGTTAAACAGGAACCCGCTGGCGCAGGGCTGACAGGCCGACAAGGGAAAGAACCATGCTCGAAGGAGGACTGGCGCGGGGGGGGAATCGCGAACTCGATCCCCACAAGTTCCGGGATCCCGACGTCACCGCCAAGGGGGAGCGGCGCGCCGTGGTCGCCTTGACCCATCTCCGGACCCTGTGGTTCAACACCGGCAGCCTGTGCAACATCTCCTGCCGCAACTGCTACATGGATTCCAATCCCCGCAACGACCGCCTGGCCTACCTGACGGCGGCCGAGGTCGGCGGCTACCTGGACGAGGTCGCCGACCTGGGGCTGCCGGTCGAGGAGGTCGCCTTTACCGGCGGCGAGCCGTTCATGAACCCCGAGTTGCCGGCGATGCTGGAAGATGCGCTGGGGCGCGGCCATCGGGCGCTGGTCCTGACCAACGCCATGAAGCCGATGTGGAACCGGCGCCGCGAGTTGACGGCGCTCGAGGCGCGCCACCCGGGGCGGCTGACGATGCGGGTGTCGATCGACCATTTCACCCCACACAAGCACCAGGCGGTCCGCGGCCAAGGCACCTGGACGCCGATGCTGAAGGGCCTGAAATGGCTGGCCGGCAACGGCTTCGCCCTGGCGGTGGCGGGGCGGACCTGCTGGGAGGAGACCGACGAGGCGGCGCGCCTTGGTTACCGCGACCTGTTCGCCGCCCACCACATCCCGCTCGACGCCCTGGACCCGGCGGCCCTGGTCCTGTTCCCGGAGATGGATGCCGGCGCCGACGTCCCCGAGATCACGGTCGCGTGCTGGGAGATCCTGGGGGTGGCGCCGGAGACCATGATGTGCGCCTCCTCGCGCATGGTGATCAAGCGCAAGGGAGAGGCGCCGGTGGTGGTGCCGTGCACGCTGCTGCCCTACGACCGCGCCTTCGAGCTGGCCGGCGACCTCGCCGGATCGGCGAGGTCGGTCAAGCTCAACCATCCCCACTGCGCCCGGTTCTGCGTTCTCGGGGGCGGCTCGTGCAGTACCGAAAATTCGTCCGCCGGGACCGCTGAAACCTGGACAAATCGCTCCCAGGCGACGATATAAGGAAGACGAGGTGGAGACCCTCGACATGGAAAAAACCGGATCCTACGCCCGCACCACGCGGGACATCGAAGTGTCGGTGGAACCCTTCTACCTGAGCGAACAGTCGGCGCCCGAGGAGAACCACTTCGTGTGGGCCTACCACGTCCGCATCCGCAACAACGGCGACCAGCCGGTCCAGCTGATGGCCCGCTACTGGCGGATCACCGATTCCGTGGGCAACGTCCAGGAGGTGCGCGGAGACGGGGTGGTCGGCGAACAGCCGGTGCTGGACCCCGGCGACAGCTTCGAGTACACCAGCGGCACCCCACTGTCGACGCCCTCGGGGATCATGGTCGGCAACTACCGGATGGTGCTGGCCAACGGCGACCGGATCGACGTCGATATCCCGGCCTTTTCCCTGGACAGCCCGCATCAGGCGGTACAACTTCACTAGGGTCCTTGATTCCCGGCGCCTCGCCCCCACATTCCCCAAACCGGCCGCGACCCCTGGACCCCTGAAGGAAAGACCGATGCCATGACCTCGCGCAAGCCATTCAGCCTGATCGACGGCGTCGCGGCCGCCCGCCCGGCCGCCCCGGCCAGCCCCACCCGGGCCGAGGCCGAGGACGCCGTCAGGACCCTGATCGGCTGGGCCGGGGACGACCCCGCCCGCGAGGGCCTGCAGGACACCCCGTCGCGCGTGGTCCGCGCCTACGAGGAATACTTCGCGGGCTACGCCATGGATCCGGTGGACCTCCTCCAGCGGACCTTCGAGGAGACCGACGGCTACGACGAGATGGTGCTGTTGCGCAACATCCGCTTCGAATCCTTCTGCGAGCACCACCTGGCGCCGATCATCGGCAAGGCCCACGTCGCCTATCTGCCGCGCCGCCGGGTGGTCGGCATCTCCAAGCTGGCGTGGGTGGTCGAGGCCTACGCCAAGCGGCTCCAGATCCAGGAGAAGATGACCGTCCAGATCGCCAACGCGATCAACGACATCCTCGAACCCGAGGGCGTCGCGGTGGTCATCGAGGCGGCCCACCAGTGCATGACCACCCGGGGCATCCACAAGCCCGACGTGGTGATGGTGACCAGCCGCATGCTCGGCGCCTTCCGCGATAACCCGTCGACCCGGCGCGAGTTCCTGTCGATGATCGGCAACCCGGCACCCGGCGTCGGCGATTAATCGGTACCTGTATATAGTTTTTTGGTGTCAAGCGGCGCCGGCGGGAATACTGGAACCATTATTTCTGGGGCCGCCGTATAGACCCCTATGTCCGAAGAGACGTCACCGTCTGGACCGTCCGTCCGGAATCCTTCGTCTCTTGACCGCGACCGTGCCGAAGGGGTTGAGTGGTGGCGCTCGGGCTTGACTGTGAAAGCGGGGGATGTGTCCAATGATGGACCTGAGGCCCATCATCCTGATCATCGGCATCCTGCTGTCGGCGCTGGCGGTGGGGATGTGCGTGCCGGCGGTGGTCGACGGGGTGGCCGGCAACCCGGACTGGCAGGTGTTCGCGGTGTCGGCCGGGCTGACCCTGTTCATCGGCGTCACCATGGCGTTGACCAGCCGCGCCGGGGTCAGCCGCCTGACGATCCGCCAGGCGTTCCTGATGACCACCCTGATCTGGCTCGTCCTGACCCTGTTCGCGGCCCTGCCGTTCGCCTTCTCGGAGCTCGACCTGAGCTACACCGACGCCTTCTTCGAGGCCATGTCGGGGATCACCACCACCGGCTCGACGGTGATCACCGGGCTCGACTCGGCGCCCCCGGGGATCCTGCTGTGGCGGGGCATCCTGCAGTGGATGGGGGGGCTTGGGATCATCGTCCTGGCGGTCGGGGTGCTGCCCATGCTGCGGGTCGGGGGGATGCAGCTGTTCCGCATCGAAGCCTTCGAGAGCGGGGAAAAGGTGCTGCCCCGGGCGGCCCACATCTCGATCGGCATCACCGCCGTCTTCGTCGCCCTGACCGCGCTGTGGGCGGGCGGGCTGTGGCTGGCCGGGATGAGCGGCCTGGAGGCGGTGGTCCACGCCATGACCACCATCGCCACCGGCGGTTACTCGACCTCGGACGGCTCGCTGGGCCACTTCGACAGCCCCCTGATCGACGCCATCGTCACCGCCGGCATGGTGGTCGGCGGGATTCCCTTCCTGCTCTATCTGAAGGCCCTGCGCGGCGACACCTCGTCTCTGTTCAGGGACAACCAGGTCCACTGGTACCTGACGATCCTGGCCGGGGCCGTGCTGGCCGTCGCCGGCTGGCTGTGGGCGGGGGGCGACATGATGCCCTTGGAGGCGTTGCGCTACGCCGCCTTCAACGTCACCTCGATCATGACCGGCACCGGCTATTCGACCGCCGACTACACCGGGTGGGGGACGTTCCCGGTGGGGCTCTTGTTCCTGTTGATGTTCGTCGGCGGCTGCGCGGGCTCGACGACGTGCTCGATCAAGGTGTTCCGCTTCCAGGTCCTCTACGCCGCGGCGCGGGCCCAGATCCACAACCTGCTGCAGCCCCACGGGGTGTTCGTGCCCTACTTCAACCGCCGCCCGATTTCCGAGGAGGTGATCACCTCGGTGCTGAGCTTCTTCTTCGTCTTCGGGGCGGCGTTCGTGCTTCTGGCGCTGGGCCTGAGCCTGCTGGGCCTGGACTTCGTGACCGCGTTCTCGGGCGCCGCCACGGCGATCTCCAACGTCGGCCCGGCGATGGGGACGATCATCGGCCCCTCGGGCACCTTCCAGTCGCTGCCCGACGCCGCCAAGTGGCTGCTCTCGGCGGGCATGCTGGTCGGCCGCCTCGAGGTGTTCACCGTCATCGTGCTGTTCAGCCGCTCCTTCTGGCGCGACTGAGACTAACGTCCCTCCCCCCCGTCGCGCAGGGTCAGCACCTTGTAGATCGCCTGGAGGAGGATCAGGGAGTCGATGGGGCCGGCCGGCTGCGGGTCGATGTGGTCGAGGCTGTCGACCAGGTACAAATCCACCCGCTCGGACGGCAGGGCGGCGGCCAGGGCCTGGCTCTCGGTCTCCGGGATGATCGGGTCGTCGCGGCCGTGGATCAGCACGAAACGGCCGCTCAACCCCTTGAGATCGCGGCGTTTGAGGTCCAGCGCGGCGATGTCGGCGGTTATCTCTCCGGGCAGGGCGGCGATCAGGTCGGCCACCCGCTCGGGGTCGCGGTTGGCGAGCAGGGCGTGGACCGCCCCGCCCTCGGCCCCCAGACGTCCCGCCAGGTCGGCGACCTCGGCCTCCGGGTCGGCCAGCTTGCGCTCGACCATCTCGGCGAGCAGCCGGCGGTCCCCGGGATCGCCGATGCGTTCCAGGTTGGAGCGCACGAACACCCACTTGCCGTAGGCGTTGGCACGGCGGAACCGCCACGGCTCGGCGGCGTCGCGGCGGTAGCGGTCGGTGGTGAAGAAGGCGATCACCGCCTCCATGTCGTGGTAGCCGCCGATGGCGACCAGGAAATCGACCCGCCCGGCGAGCCCCGCCTCGAACAGCGCCAGCACCGCCGGCCCGACGGCGTACGAGATCGCCGTCATCCCCAGCCGCCGCCGGCCGGAGCCGCGGCGGTCGAGGAACAGGCCGGCGTCGGCCAGGATGCGGGCGTCGTCCGGCCCCACCTGGTGGCGGCGCAGGCCCGCCACCTCGGGGACCAGGACCTCGAACCGGGCCCGGGCCAGGGTGGTGGCGAAGGCGACCAGCCGCCGGTCGTCCTTGCCCTCGGGCGTCACCCCGGGGACCAGCACCATCGCCGCCAAGGCGCCGTCGCCGGGCAGGTACAGATCGCCGCTCCGCGCCCGCCCCTCGACCGTATAGGCGACGGCGCGCCGCTGCGGGGTCGGGGTCCGCGCCTTGAGGGCGCTCGGCCCGCTCCCGGCGTCGATGTCGGCGAGCACCCGGGCGGCCTCGATGAAACGTCCCGGCACGCAGCCCGAGACGGCCGCCGAAAGGACCGCCTGCAGCAACAGCCAGATCGCAAGACGACGCCAAGTCATGGGTAATCGAACAAATCGCTAGAACAGACCGCTAAAACAAATGGCCGCCCAGGAACTGTCGGATGTTCTTCTCGATCTCGGTGTTGAAGTCGTTGAGCAGGGCTTCGGTCAACTCGAACCACAGCCGGTCGCGTTCGTTGAGGGTGGCGTCCTCGGCCATGGTGCGGGTGCGGCTGACCCTGGCGTTGGCGTAGCCCGTGCGGTAGCCCCGGGCATCGAGGATCTCGAGCACCGCCTCGGCGTGGGCCTGGTAGCGCACCGCCTGCTGGGTGGTGAACAACGCGCTCACCCCCTCCTCGAGCTCGAGGAGGGTTTCGGTGACCGCGGCGTCGATGATGACGAAGCGCGCCGCTCCGGTGGTCCCCTCGGCGAGCAGGCGGTCCGCGGCCCACCGGCGAAGCGCCTTCTCCGGCGGTGTCGAGGACAGGTGCTCGACGTTGGGGGGCTTCATCGGCGGGGCGTACTGGAAGACCACCCGCACCTCGCCGACGTTGAGCCGGAACTTCCCGAGGTGGCCGTAGGTCAGTTCGGGCAGCTCCTGGCCCGGGGGCGGAGTCTCGCAGGCCGCCACCGCGACCACAACCAGCAGCGCCACGAGCCCGCGTTTGCAATGTCCGCTCATGGCCCGGCATATTGCACGTCCACGGGGCCCGGTTCAAGGGGCGGACACCTCGGCCACGGCGCAACGCCCCCGAAAGACCCGACTGCCCCATCAAATTGATCGAATATGGTCAGAAAATGCTCTAGTCTCATCACCCCGACCGGCGGCGACGGAGGCGAGGATGGCGGCGCTCAAACGGACCCCCGCCTGGAAGGCGCTGAGGGCCCATTGCCGGGAGGTCGCGGGTCTCCACATGCGCGACCTGTTCGACGCCGACCCCCGGCGCTTCGATCGCCTGTCGCTGTCGCTGGGCGACTTTCTGTTCGACTTTTCCAAGAACCGGATCACCGAGCGCACCATGGCCCTGCTCGCCGACCTCGCCCGCCAGGCCGACGTCGAGGGCTGGCGGGCGCGCATGTTCGCCGGCCAGCGGATCAACGCCACCGAAGATCGGGCGGTGCTCCATACCGCGCTCAGGACCCCGCCCGGGATCCGAATCGAGGTCGACGGCGAGGACGTGATGGAGGCGGTCCGCGCCGAGCTCGGCAAGATGCGGACGTTCACGGTCGCGGTGCGCGGCGGCATCTGGAAGGGGCACACCGGCCAGCGGATCCGCGACGTGGTCAACATCGGCATCGGCGGCTCCGACCTCGGGCCGGCGATGGCGTGCCAGGCGCTGACCCCCTACCACCACCCGGAGCTGTCGCTCCACTTCGTGTCCAACGTCGACGGCACCCACATCGCCGAGACCCTGGGCAGGCTGGACCCCGAGAGCGTCCTGTTCATCGTCGCCTCCAAGACCTTCACCACCCAGGAGACGCTGGCCAACGCCCACACCGCGCGCCGGTGGCTGGTCGAGGCGCTGGGCGAGGCGGCGGTGGCCCGCCATTTCGTGGCCCTGTCGACCAACGCCGAGGCGGTGTCGGCGTTCGGCATCGAGGTCGCCAACATGTTCGAGTTCTGGGACTGGGTGGGGGGCCGCTATTCCCTGTGGTCGGCGATCGGCCTGGCGGTCGCGCTGGCCGTCGGTAGCGAGCGCTTCAGCGAGCTGCTGGCCGGCGCCCGGTCGATGGACGAGCACTTCCTGAGCGCCCCGCTGGAGGCCAACATGCCGGTGGTGATGGCCCTGATCGGAATCTGGAACACCTGTTTCCTGGGCGCCGCCAGCCACGCCGTGCTGCCCTACGATCAGTACCTGGCCCGGCTCCCCGCCTACCTCCAGCAGGCCGAGATGGAGAGCAACGGCAAAGGGGTCACACGGGACGGCCATGCGGTCGATTACGCGACCGCCCCGGTGCTGTTCGGCGAGGCCGGGACCAACGGCCAGCATTCGTTCTACCAGTTGATCCACCAGGGCCCGCGGCCGGTGCCGTGCGACTTCATCGCCGCCGCCGAGAGCCACAACCCGATCAGCGACCACCACCGCATCCTGCTGTCCAACTTCCTGGCCCAGACCGAGGCCCTGATGCGCGGCAAGACGGAAGCCGAGGCGCGGGCCGAGCTGGCCGCCGCGGGGCTGTCCGGAAAGGCCCTCGAACGCCTGCTGCCGCACAAGGTGTTCGAGGGCAACCGGCCGACCAACTCGATCCTGGTCCGGCGCTTCGACCCCCGCACGCTGGGCATGCTGATCGCGTTGTACGAGCACCGGATTTTCGTCCAGGGGGTGATCTGGCGGATCAACTCGTTCGACCAGTGGGGGGTCGAGCTGGGCAAGCAGTTGGCCCAGGCGATCCAGCCCGAGCTGGAGATGGGCGAGGCCCCGGCGCGGGGTCACGATTCCTCGACCAACGGGCTGATCGACCACTACAGACGGCTGCTCGCGGAGGCGCCGTGACCCTCCGCCGGCTGCCCGAATCGGTGATCAACCGGATCGCCGCCGGCGAGGTGGTGGAGCGTCCCGCCTCGGTGGTCAAGGAACTGGTCGAGAACGCCATCGACGCCGGGGCCGAACGCATCGAGGTGGTGGTCCGCGACGGCGGCCGGGCCCTGATCTCGGTGGCCGACGACGGCCACGGCATGACGCCCGGGGAGCTGGAGCTGGCGGTCGAGCGCCACGCCACCTCGAAGCTGCCCGACGACGACCTGAGCTCGATCCGCACGCTGGGCTTCCGCGGCGAGGCGTTGCCCTCGATCGGCGCCGTCGGCCGGCTGACGATCACCAGCCGCCCGCCCGGCGCCGACGGCGCCTGGTCGCTGAGCGTCGAGGGCGGCACGGCGGGCGCCGTCCGCCCGGCCGCCCATCCGCCCGGCACCCGGATCGAGGTCCGCGACCTGTTCTTCGCCACCCCGGCCCGGCTCAAGTTCCTCAAGGCGCCGCGCACCGAACTCGGCCACGCGGTGGAAGCCGTCAACCGCCTGGCGATGGCCCATCCCGGGATCGGCTTCTCGCTCAACGACGGCTCGCGCGACCTGATCCGGCTGGCCCCGGCGGAACGGCTCGACCGCCTGGGGGCGATCATGGGCGGCGACTTCGCCGACAACGCGATCGCCATCGACGCCGAGCGCCAGGGCCTGCGGCTGACCGGTCACGCCGGGCTGCCGACCCTCAACCGGGGGAGTCCGGCCCGGCAGTTCCTGTTCGTCAACGGCCGGCCGGTCCGCGACCGGCTGCTGGTCGGCGCCCTGCGCGGCGCCTACCAGGACCTGCTGGCCGCCGACCGCCATCCGCTGGTCGCCCTGTTCCTCGGGGTCCCGGCCGAACAGGTCGACGTCAACGTCCATCCGGCCAAGACCGAGGTCCGCTTCCGCGACCCCGCAGGCGTCCGCTCGCTGATCGTCGGGGCGATCCGCCACGGGCTGGCCGAGGCCGGCCACCGGGCCTCGACGACGACCGCCAAGGCGGCGCTGGGGGCGGTGCGGCCCTGGGGCCGCCAGCCGGGGGCGGCGGGACGCGGCTTGGCCGACAAGGGGGCCGCCTACCATGCCCCGTTGCCCGACCTGGAGACGCCGCCCGCCTCGCCCCAGGTCGCCCCGGAGCCGGCCCCGGACGCCTATCCGCTGGGCGTCGCCAGAGGCCAGCTCCACGAGACCTACATCATCGCCCAGACCTCCGACGGCATCGTCATCGTCGACCAGCACGCGGCCCACGAGCGGCTGGTCCACGAGCGCCTCAAGTCGGCCCTGGAAAGCGGCGGCGTGCCCCGCCAGGGGCTGCTGATCCCCGAGGTGGTGGAGCTCGATGAGGCGGCCCGCGAGCGGCTGTGCGCGCGGGCCGGCGAGCTGGCCGAGCTGGGGCTGGCGATCGAGCCGTTCGGGGCCGGGGCGGTGGTGGTGCGCGAGATGCCGGCGCTGCTCGGCGAGGCCGACATCGCCGGGCTGGTCCGCGACCTGGCCGACGAACTGGACGGCGCCGACGGCGCGCTGCCCCTCAAGGACCGGCTGGGCGAGGTCTGCGCCACCATGGCCTGCCACGGCAGCGTGCGGGCCGGGCGCCGGCTCAACGCCGAGGAGATGAACGCGCTGTTGCGCGAGATGGAGGCGACCCCCCACTCCGGCCAGTGCAGCCACGGCCGCCCGACCTACATCGAGTTGAAGCTGGCCGACATCGAGAAGCTGTTCGGGCGGAGATAATGATGACCAGAATTAAATGGTGACTGCAATTAAATGGTGACTGTATAGTTTTCCAACAAGATCCCTATCTTGTTGGAAAACTATATACAGTCACCATTTAATTGCAGTCACCATTTAATTCTTGGTCGGCGTCATGCTGGGCGAATGGATCACCTACCTGACCACGCCGTGTCCCCGCCATGTCCGCGACATGGGGTACCTCAGGGACCTGATCGGGGTGGAGGCCCGGTACCGGCGCTGCCGCCAGGCCTGGGCGGGGCACCTGGAGAACACCAGGGCGGCGATCCTCGAGTCGGCCGCCGCCTGCCGGGGGCGGCGACGGGCGGTGGTGCTGGGATCGGGGCCCCTCTACGACGTCCCCCTGGGCGAGTTGAGCGCCCGCTTCGAGGAGGTCGTGCTGGTCGATATCGTCCACCTTCGCCACCCCCGGCGGCCGCCCAACGTGCGCTCCGAAAGCCGCGACCTGAGCGGCGTCGCCCGGGACCTCCACGCCTGGGTCGGGCGCCGCCGGGACGGCTTCCCGCCGGTCCCCCGAGCCGACCTGCCCGTCGCCGGCGCCGACCTGGTGGTGTCGTGCAACCTGCTCTCCCAACTGCCCCAACTGCCGCTTGAATATGCCGGACGGGACGGGGAGGGGGCCGAGGCCTTCGCCCGCGCCCTGATCGCCAACCACCTGGAGGCTCTTGGGCGGTGCGAGGGCACGGTGTGCCTGATCACCGACACCGAGCGCCTGATCCACGACGGCGAACGCGTCATCGACCGCGAGGATTCGCTGCACGGCGTGCCGCTCCCACCGTCGCGGCGGGAATGGACCTGGGACATCGCCCCGCCGCCCGAGGTCGATCGCCGCTACGGCCAGCGGCTGACGATTCAGGTGGTGGGTTGATACCAGCGGTCTTATTTTTCGCCCTCAGCGGGGTCGATCCGGCCCAGCCGCCATTTCAACCGGCTGCTGTCGCGCCGGTGGCGCCCCGATACGACGATCTGCTGGCTGCGTTTGGGGCCGTCCTCGCCGAGGTGGATGCTTTCCTCGAGCCCGACCCGGCCGCCCTCGGCGCGGAACCGCCATCCGCTGCCGTCGGCCAGCCTGAGGAGCACCGCCGCGCCGCCGCCGACCGGCGAGGCGAGAAGCCGGGGGTGGAGGTGGAAGCGGACCGCGAAGTCGCTCCCCGACGGGCCTTCGAGGGTGTCCTCGCCCCGGAAGTCTTGGCCCGAGGCGTCCAGGTACAGCTTGCGGCCGTGGATCAGTCCGAGCGACTCCCGGTAGCCGTCGTGGCGGGTCTCCAGCCAGACCGCGCCGTCGGCCTCGCGGCGCAGGCTGACGACCTCGGTGGGGCGCCGTCCGGGGCATCCGTCGGCGAGGATTTCGGTGGAGTTGGTGTCACCCGCGCACAGCGTCGAATGGGCGGCGGTCGAACGCGCCGCGGCGCGCCACTCTCCATCGCCGGCGACGGCGGGGCCGCAGTTGACGATCAGGCGTTCCTTGCCGACGCTCATCTCGAAGGACAGCGTGCCGGCGTGGGCGTTGCCGCCCGAGGCCGGCGGGGCGCCGGTGTCGACCACCACCACCGTGCGCCCGGCGGCCAGCCGCTGGAAGCCGGTGTGCGGCGCGCTCGACAGCGCCTTGCCCTTGACCCCGGCCTGGGCCAGGACGGCGTCGACGATCCGCCGGTCGCCCTCGCCGCCGCCGTTGAACTTGGCCAGCCCGCCGTCCCCCAGGCGCAAGGCGCGGAGCATGGGGACCATGCGGTCGATCGCCCCCTGGAGGACCGCCGGCACCTCCTCATGGGCCGCCGCGAGGGCGCCGCGGATGGCGACCAGCCGGCACAGGATGTCGAGGTGGATCGCCGGGCAGCGTTGGAGGTGGCCGCCGTCGGGGAGGATCTGGCGTTCCGTCAACCGGGTCAGTTGGACCAGCCCTTCCTTGAGCGCCGGGCGGGTGCCGGGCACGCACAGCCCGGCATGGACGAGTCCGAGCACGGTGTCGAAGGCGCCCGCGCCCTCGGCCCCCGAGGCGGCGACGCGGACCAGGTGCCGGGACTGGCGGGCCGCCGAGTCCACGAACCCGGAGGCGAAGGCCGGATCGCACCCGTGCAACAGGAACCCGTGGCCGGCCAGCCAATTGGCCAGCCGCCCACCGAGGACGTCGGGTCGCCAGGGCAGGGGAGTCCACCGTCGATGGTCGTCGATCCACCCGCCGACCAGCCGGCGGCCGGTCTCGCGCGCCGCCTCCGAGCCCATGGCCCGGAGGTCGCGGAGCCAGCCGAAGCCGTGCAGGGCGGCGGCGGCTTGGGGATCGCCGGGCATCTCCGGCCACCGACCGGCGCCAAGCGCGATCCGGCGGCCGGCCAGCCGGAACTCGCCCTCGAGGATGGCGGCCCCCAGCGCCACGTCCCCGGGCCAGGGGTCGGGCGGCGGCTCGCCGAGGCTGCCGACGACCCGGCCGCCGAGGGTCAATCCATACAGGGAGCTGCCGTAGACCAGGTGGCGGACCGCTTGGGGGAGGCGGGAGAGCGGCCGTCGCGTCATCGCTTGCATGGCCGCTTGGTAGCAGGTTCGCCGGGACGGGGCAAGGCAGGGCAAGGCGGAGCAAGGCGGGATCAGTCGAGTTCGAAGGCGTCCTTGTAATCGCGCTTGAGCGCCGGGTCCTGGTCTTCCTTGAGCAGCAGGCAGTTGCCGGCCACCAGGACCTCGATCTCGGTCCCCATGAAGCAGTGGAAGGCGTCCTCGGGCGTGCACACGATGGGCTCGCCGCGGACGTTGAAGCTGGTGTTGACGATCACCGGGCAGCCGGTGGTCTCCTTGAAGCGGGTGATCAGGGCGTGGTAGCGCGGGTTGGTCTGGCGGTGCACCGTCTGCACCCGGGCCGAGTAGTCGACGTGGGTGACCGCAGGGATCTCGGAGCGCCTCACGTTGAGCTTGTCGATCCCGAACAGCGCCTTCTCGGCTTGCGTCATCTCGCGTCGCCGCCCCTCGACGACGTCGGCGACCAGCAGCATGTAGGGGCTGTCGGCGTCGATCTCGAACCATTCGCCGACGTCCTCGCGCAGCACCGAGGGCGCGAAGGGGCGAAACGACTCGCGGTACTTGACCTTCAGGTTGAGGAGCTTCTGCATCTTCGGCGAGCGGGCGTCGCCGAGCACCGAGCGGGCGCCCAGCGCCCGGGGCCCGAACTCCATGCGTCCCTGGAACCAGCCCACCGCCTTTTCCTCGGCCAGGGCGCGCGCCGTGGTCTCGATGACGGCGTCGTCGTCCAGGATGGTGAAGCGGGCGCCGGCGCCGGCCAGGCGCCGTTCGATCTCGGACTGGGCGAACTCCGGGCCCAGGTAGGCGCCCTGCATGGCGTCGCCGCCGCCCTCGATCCGGCGCTCCCGGCCCTCCAGGTGGTGGTAGGCGCACAGCGCCGCCCCCAGGGCGCCCCCGGCGTCGCCCGCCGCCGGCTGGATCCACAGGTTGTCGAACAGGCCCTCGCGCAGCACCTTGCCGTTGGCCACGCAGTTGAGCGCCACGCCGCCGGCCAGGCACAGGTTGGGGCTCCCCGACTCGGCGGCCAGGGCGCGGCATAACCTGAGCACGACCTCCTCGGTGACCGCCTGGACCGAGGCCGCGAGGTCCATGTGGCGCTGGGTCAGCGGCTCGTCGGGGCGCCGCGCCGCCCCCTCGAACAAGCGATCGAAGCGCGCCGAGGTCATGCGCAGCCCGGTGCAGTAGTCGAAGTAGGACTGATCGAGGCGGAAGCTGCCGTCCTCCTTGAGGTCCATCAGGTGTTCGAGGATGGTTTGGGCGTAGCGGGGCTCGCCGTAGGGGGCCAGCCCCATCACCTTGTACTCGCCCGAATTGACCCTGAACCCGGTGTAATAGGTGAAGGCCGAATACAGAAGGCCCAGCGAGTGGGGGAAGTGGATCTCGCGCAGCACCTGGAGAGCGTTGCCCGAACCCCGGGCCACCGAGGTGGTGGCCCATTCGCCGACCCCGTCCATGGTCAGGATCGCCGCCTCGGCGAAGGGCGAGGGATAGAAGGCCGAGGCGGCGTGGCTTTGATGGTGTTCGGAGAACAGCAGCTTGGCTTGCCAGTCGAAGTCGGGATCGAACTTGCGGAACTCCTTGCACAGCAGGCTCTTCTGGAACAGCTTCTCGCGCAGCCACACCGGGATCGCCATCCTGAACGAGGCGAACCCCCGGGGCGCGAAGGCCAGGTAGGTCTCGAGCAACCGTTCGAACTTGAGGAAGGGCTTGTCGTAGAAGGCCACCAGGTCGACCTCGCCGAGGCCAACCCCGGCGTGCTCCAGACAGAAGGCGATGGCGCTGGCGGGGAACCGGGCGTCGTGCTTCTTGCGGGTGAACCGCTCCTCCTGGGCGGCGGCGACGATACGGCCGTCCTCGATCAGCGCCACCGCGCTGTCGTGGTAGAACGCCGATACCCCGAGGATGCGCACGTCGGAAGCTAGAAGATGGTGTAGATGAACGGGGCCACCGCCGAACCCTGGCTGAGTACGACCAGCCCGCCGAAGATCGCCATCATGATGATGATCGGCAACAGCCAGAACTTCTTGCGAATCCTCATGAAAGTCCAAAGTTCCGCCACGAATCCCATGTCAAGTCTCCAAGCCAGGCCTATCAACGATCAGAACTGCAGCCGCATGGTTTCCGGCTCGGGTCCCGGCGGCCGGCGTTCGATCCAATAGCTTTTCGCGCCACCGTCGAACCGCCGCCGCAAGGGGTCCTTGCCGGCCAGCCGCATGATGACGGCGATCGGCGTGATCGTGGTGAAGAACAGCATCCCCAGGATCAGCGGGTTGACCACCCTGTTGAGCAGCAGCCCGAAGCGGAACCACAGGCGGTTGAGGGGCGCCAGCAGCCGCGGCGCGACCACGGCCACCAACAGGAAGCCCCCGCCGACGGCCAGCGACCACAGGCGCGCCGCGCCGCCGTCCAACAGCGGCCACAGGGCGATGACGGCGAAGACCGCGGCGAAGACGAGGCCGAACGAGCGCTCGCTGCCCGGCTTCACCTCGTCCTGGCGCGCGTAGTCTTCGTGAATCGCCCGTTTTTCCGCCATCGCTCCGACCTCGCGGGGTTGGCGGTGTTTACTATCGTTGTGGCCCGAAAGTAAAGCTATGATCGCCGCAGGCGGGCGGCGAAGAAACCGTCGATCCCGCCCCGCTCGGCCAGGTGGCACGGCAGGGTGCGCAGGTCCCCCTCGCCGCTCACCAACTCCCCGAGGCCCCCGACCTCGTCCGCGCGCACCGCCAGGCGGGCCACCGGCGCCCCGGACTCGAGCAGCTCGGCCACCCGCTCCGGCCCCTCCTCGGGCAACAGCGAACAGGCGGCGTAGACCACCAGCCCTCCCGGGGCGACCATCTCCACCGCCGCCTCCAGCAGCCGGCTCTGGACCGCCACCAGCTTGGCCACGTCCTCGGGGGTTTTGAGCCACGCCACGTCGGGGTGGCGGCGGATGGTGCCGGTGGCCGAACAGGGGACGTCCAGCAGCACCGCCTCGGCGGGCTCCGCCGGGCGCCAGCGGACGGCGTCGGCGGTCACCGTTTCCGCCTCCAGGCCGAGCCGCGCCAGGTTGGCCGACAGCCGTTCCAACCGCCGGGGCGAGCGGTCGACGGCGGTGACCCGGGCCCCGGCGGCGGCCAGTTGCGCCGTCTTGCCGCCCGGCGCCGCGCAGAGGTCGATGACCCGGCGCCCCGCGAGGTCGCCGAGCAGTCCCGCCGGCA
>CAZWEZ010000069.1:0-19767 GCA_964632795.1 uncultured Thalassospiraceae bacterium
CGGCGGCACGCCGAGGCGATCTCTATGGGTCATTATCAGTGCCCCTTGGTATCAGGTGAATTCCGGCCCGGTCCGTTGTCCGGGGAACGGGGCCTCACCACGGTTGCGGACGGGGATATCGCGATGAACAGCGGCCAGGCGGCGACAAAAACCAAATCCAAAAGGAAAGCCAAGGGCAAACCGGCCGAGGGCGGTTCCAAGCCGCGGATGGTGACCGTCTACATCATGGGCAAGCGCCACACCGTGCCCGAGCACGCCACCATCATGCGGTCGATCGAGTACGCCGGCCACCAGATCATCCGCGGGGCGGGATGCCGGGAAGGGTTTTGCGGCGCCTGCGCCACCATCTTCCGGCTTCCCGGGGACTACAAGATTCATACCGGGCTTGCCTGCACCACGCTGGTCCAAGACGGAATGTCGCTGACCCAGATTCCGTCCGTCCCGGTCGAGAAGGCGATCTACGACATCGAGAAGCTGACCCCCGACGTCGCCACCATCCAGAAGTACTATCCGGTGATTTTCCGCTGCGTCGCCTGCAACACCTGCACCAAGGCGTGTCCCCAGGGGCTCCAGGTCATGGACTACGTCCAGGCCGCGATTCGCGGCGACATCGCGGCGGTCATGGACCTTTCCTTCGACTGCGTCTGCTGCGGCCTGTGCGCCCTCCGCTGCCCCTCGGATATCGTCCAGCACAAGGTGGGGATCCTCTCCAAGCGGCTCTACGGCCGATACCTGCGCAAGGAGAGCCCGGAGTTGGCCGTGCGAAACCGGGAAATCCACGATCGGATCTTCGACTCCGAATACGAGGAACTGATGTCGATGGACCGCGAGGAGCTGGAAAAGAAGTACGAAGAAAGGGACTTCGAGTAGATGTATCCGACGTACATGGCCGATTCGCTGAAGAAGGTTCCCCGGACCCGGCCCCGCAGGCTGGCCCTCGCCAAGTCGTCGGAACCGGTCCATCCGCCGATGAACGCCGCCGAACGGAAGGATATCCTGAACCGGTTCCACCCCGACTTCATGGAGAACTCGCGGCGCGAGGTCCGCATCGGCCCCAACAAGGGCGAGATGATGACCACCGAAGTGACCGAGATCCTCGAGGCCCACTCCATGGTCACGCCGAGCCTCATGGACCTCCATCTCAAGGAGCCGGACTTCGAGACCGACATCCTGATCATCGGTGGCGGCGGCGCCGGGTGCGGGGCCGCGATCATCGCCATGCAGAACGGCGTCAAGTCGTTCATCGCCACCAAGCTCCGGCTCGGCGACGCCAACTCGATGATGTCCCAGGGCGGGATGCAGGCCGCCGTCACCCCCGGGGACTCGCCGCCCCGCCATTACCTGGACGCCATCGGCGGCGGCCATTTCTCCAACAAGCCGGAACTGTTGCGCGCCCTCACCGAGGACGGACCCGAGATCGTCAAATGGCTCGAGGACCTTGGCGTGGTCTGGGACAAGAACGAGGACGGCTCCCTGCAGGTCCTCCATGGCGGCGGCACGTCGCGGAAGCGGATGCACTCGTGCCGCGACTACACCGGCGCGATCATCATGCGGACCCTGATGGACGAAGTGAAGAACCATCCCACCAAGGTGGCCATCCGCGAGTTCCTGCCCGCCGTGGAGCTGATCCTGGACGACGGCGGCCGCTGCGCCGGGGCCGTCCTCTACAGTCTCGACACCGAGCAGTTCCACACCGTCAAGGCCAAGGCGACGATCCTCGCCACCGGCGGCTACGGGCGTCTGCACATCAGGGGCTTCGCCACCACCAACCACTACGGGGCGACCGGGGACGGCCTGGTCATGGCCTACCGGGCCGGGGCCAAGCTGCTGTTCATGGATTCGGTCCAGTACCATCCCACCGGGGCCGTGTTCCCCGAGCAGATCGCCGGCTTCCTGATCACCGAGAAGATCAGGGGGGCCGGCGGACAGCCCCTCAACAGGCACGGCGAGCTGTTCGTCTTTCCCCGGGAGCCGAGGGACGTCGAGAGTTCCGCCATCATCCGGGAATGCCTCGAACGGGGCAACGGTATCGAAACCTACACCCGCCGGGTCGGCGTCTGGCTGGACTCCCCGCTGATCGAACTGATCCACGGCGAAGGCTACATCCGCCGGCACTTCCCGGCCATGCACCGCCAGTTCAGACGCTACGGGATCGACATCGCCAGGGACCCGATGCTGGTCTATCCGTCGCTCCACTACCAGAACGGCGGCATCGAGATCAACGACAGGTGCGAGACCTCGATCCCCGGGCTCTACATTGCCGGCGAGGCGTCCGGCGGGGTCCACGGCCGCAACCGGCTGATGGGCAATTCGGTCCTCGACTACAACGTCTTCGGCCGCCGCGCCGGCAAGCAAGCAAGCCGATACGCCAAGTCGATCGAACTGGGCCGACTGCTCGTCGACCACGTCGATGCCCATGAAAAGGAACTGGAGAACACCGGCATCGAGACCGACCTGGTGGCTCCGGTCATCCTGCCGTCCTACACCCCCGAGGACGTGAAAATCCGCCAGCTCGCCCGGACCACCGGGAGCCTGCCGGCCAGGCACGCCATGCTGCGCAGCCGGATCCGGCCCGGCGACGGCGGAATCCGCCGGTGACCCGGGCGGCCCGGGGGTCCGGAGACGGCCGATGAGTCCGATCGACGAGACCATGGCCGGAATCATCAGGGAGGCCGTAGACCTGGAGATGAACGCCAGGCTGTTCTACGAGCACGCGGCGGCGGCGACCCGTAACAAGATCGGCAAACGGATGTTCAAACGCCTCGCCAGGGAGGAAATCTGGCACATGAAGGAGGCGGGGGAAATCTTCACCTCGATCCTGGGAAACGACGAGTGGAAGGAGATCGCCCGGCGGGAAAGGGCCAGGGGTGCGCCCTCGGCCCTGGTCGAGCGGTTCGAAGCCGCCGTCGCCGGGTGGGGCGGCGAGGAGAGGGCCAACGACTCCGAGGCCCTGAGGATGGCGATGGAGCTGGAAAGAAGGGCGATTCGTTTCTTCGAGGACCTGGCCGGGAAAGCCGACGACCCGAAGGCGCGCGAGCTGGCCGGCAAGCTCGCCGACGAGGAAACGTTCCGCTACGACCTGCTCCAGGCCCAGCTCGACAGCGTGCTCAACATGGGTTTCTGGCTCGACGTCGCCGAATTCAGGATGGACGCCAAATATTGACCCAGGATTCACCCGCGAGGGCCGTTCGGAGGCCCGATCATCGCCCGGCCATCACCCCCGCCAGGGCCACCGACCCGTTCGTCGCCAAGGTCGAGAGACTCAGCGGACAGAACCTCCTGGCCTGCATCCAGTGCGGCCGGTGTTCGGCCGGCTGTCCGCTGGCCGAACACATGGACATCCTTCCCAGCCAGATCATCCGGTTTGCCCAACTGGGGCTGCGCGACGACCTTCTGGGCTGCAGGTCGATCTGGATCTGCGTCTCGTGCCTGACCTGCAACAGCCGATGCCCCAAGGGGGTCGGGATCGCCGAGGTCTTCGAGGCCTTGCGGCAGATCCTGCTCCGCGACCGCCACGACCACCTGGTGATCAAGGACCTGTCGGTCGAGGACCGCGGCGCGGTGCCGCCGATCGCCCTGATCAGCTCGATGAGGAAGCACACGTCCTGAGGGGACCTCCCGGCCCGCCACCCCAACGGGGGGGCGGCGGCCCGCCCCAAAGAGACCGCTTCTCTCCCCGAGGGGGTGTTTCCAACCCGGTCGGTCCGAATCATTCTGGGAGGATGAAGCTCTGCTACTACCCCGGATGCTCGCTCAAGAACCATGCGAGGAACTTCGAGTCCTCGACGGTTTCGACCATGGAGCGCCTCGGCGTGGAGATCGAGGAACTCCAGCGGTGGAACTGTTGCGGCACCGTCTTCTCGCTGTCGAGGGACGACGTGATGCGCCATATCGCCCCGATCCGCAACCTGATCCGGGTCAAGGAGGCGGGCGCCTCGCAATTCATGACGCCCTGCGCCATGTGCTTCAACACCCTCAAGAGGGCCAACCAGCACGTCAGGTCCGATCCCGACCTGCTACGCCGGATGAACGATTTCATGTACCTCGAGGAGGTCGATTACGAGGGCGACGTGGACGTCCTCCATCTGGCCGAGTTCCTGCGCGACCGGATCGGCTACGACACCCTCGCCGACAAGGTGGAGAACCCCCTCGCCGGGCTGCGCGTGGCCAGCTACTACGGCTGCCTGCTGGTCCGCCCCGGGGAGGTCGCCTTCGACGAAATCGAGAGCCCGACCTTCCTCGACGACCTGGTCTCGGCCCTCGGCGGGGAGCCGATCGACTTCTCGCACAAGGTCGAATGCTGCGCCGCCCACCAGACCGTCGACAAGCCGCAAATCGTCGCCGAGCGGACCTACCAGATCCTCACCGCCGCCCAGATGCGGGGGGCCGAGATCATCGCCGTCAGTTGTCCCCTGTGCGCCTTCAACCTGGACCACCGCCAGCAACAGACGGTGGAGGCGTACCCCCATTTCAGACACATCCCGGTGGTCTACTTCACCCAACTGATTGCGATCGCCTTCGGCTGCCCGGCCTCGGCGCTGGGGCTGGACCTCCACCACATCGACCCCAATCCCGTGCTGGCCCGTAACGGGTTGCTGTGAGGGGACGGGGATGTACTTCGGCACCCTCGAGCCCGCCAGGGGCATCGTCCGCATCAACAAGGACTGGTGCAAGGGCTGCGGCTTTTGCGTCAAGTACTGTCCCGGGGACGTGCTCGAGATGTCCACCGAGTACAACGCCAAGGGCTATCACCCTCCCTACGTCAAGTCTCCGGACGACTGCTCGGATTGCCGGTTCTGCGAGATCATCTGCCCCGAGTTCACGATCTTCGTGACTCCCGCGGCCGGGGAGAAACGACATGCCTAGGGCCGCTTCCAGGGTCGGCGCCGATCCCGGGGGGGTTCTTTGCGGGGACCATTTCCTGGATGGCGACCATGCCCTCGCCGAAGGCGCCCTCGCCGCCGGGTGCCGTTTCTTCGCCGGTTACCCGATCACCCCCTCGACCGAGACCGCCGAGCGGTTCGCCGAGAGAATCCCCTTGATCGGCGGCGTGTTCATCCAGATGGAGGACGAAATCGCCTCGGTGGCCGCCCTGATCGGCGCCGTCTGGGGCGGCCAGAAGGTGATGACCGTGACCTCCGGCCCGGGTTTCTCGCTGATGATGGAGAACATCGGCCTGGCCTGCATGATGGAGGTCCCCCTGGTCATCGCCAACGTCCAGCGGGGAGGCCCCTCGACCGGGCTGCCGACCCTGGTCGCCCAGCAGGACATGATGCAGGCGCGTTGGGGATCGCACGGCGACTACCGGATCATCGCCCTGTCCCCCGATTCCCCCCAGGAGTGCTTCGACCTCGCCATCGAGGCCTTCAACCTGTCGGAGACCTACCGGGTCCCGGTGCTGGTGATGACCGACGAGTGCGTCGGCCACATGCACGAGAAGGTCGTCATCCCGCCGGCCTCGGAGATCGAGCTGGTCGAACGCAAATGGTACCGGGGTCCCAAGGAGGCCTACCTGCCCTACAAGCCCGACGACGACGGCATTCCGTTCATGGTCCGGGCCGGCGACGGCTACCGCTTCCACGCCACCGGCCTGACCCACGACGAGCGCGGCTATCCCGACATGAACCCGGAACAACAGGACATCCTGGTCCGCCACCTGATCGACAAGATCGACTCCAACGCCGAGAGGATCATCCGCATCGAGGAAGACCGGACGGACCGGGCCAGGGTCGTCGTGGTCTCCTACGGGATCACGTCCAGGGTCGCGGTGCGGGCGGTCCAGGAGGCGAGGAAAGGCGGCCTCGACGTCGGCTCCCTGCGGCTGGTCACCGTGTGGCCGTTCGCCGAGCGGAGGATCCGGGAACTGGCCGGCGATATCGACGCCTTCGTCGTCCCCGAAATCAACCACGGCCAGATGGTCCTCGAGGTCGAGCGGTGCGCCGCCGGCCGATGCCGCGTCATCGGCGTCCCCCACCGCGGCGGCGCCGTCCACGACCCGCGTCAGATCCTGGCCGCCATCGAGGAGGCCGGCCGATGAACGACGACGCCCGTTTGACCGATGACAACCCGATGGCGGAGATCCTGCGTTTGGACAGGCTTCCCCACATCTGGTGCCCGGGCTGCGGGATCGGCACCGTCGTCACCGCCTTCGCCGAGGCGGTCAGGAAGAGCGGCCTCGACCTCGACAAGCTGGCCGTGGTCTCCGGCATCGGCTGCACCGGCAGGGTCGCCGGCTATCTCAGGCTGGACTCCTTCCACACCACCCATGGCCGCGCCATCCCCTTCGCCACCGGCCTCAAGCTGGCCAACCCCGAGCTCAAGGTGGTCGTCTTCAGCGGCGACGGCGACCTCTTTGGCATCGGCGGCAACCACTTCATCCACGCGGCGCGGCGCAACATGGACCTGATGGTGATCTGCGTGAACAATTTCAACTACGCGATGACCGGCGGCCAGGTCGCGGCGACGACGCCGATCGCCGCCAACGCCTCGACGGCGCCCTACGGCAACTTCGAGTCCCCCCTCAGCCTGCCGTTCCTGGCCGACGCCTGCGGGGCCAGCTACGTGGCCCGGTGGACGGCCCTGTACTCGCGGCGGATCACGTCCTCGATCGAGGAGGCCTTCGACAGGAAAGGCCTGTCCTTCATCGAGGTCATCACCCCCTGCACCACCCTGTACGCGCGGCGCAACCGCCTCGGCGACGGCCTCGACCTGCTCCAGTACTACCAAGACAACACCGAGATCCGGCACGGCGCCGACACCCGGACTGTCGATATCGATTTCCAGGGGAAGATCGTCGTCGGCAAGTTCGTCGACCGAGAGAAACCGACGTTCCTGGAGGCGATGAACACCCGTTTCAACGAAGTGCTTGGCGACGACTATCAGCTTTACGGGAAGACAGAGGATGACCGAGATTAGGTTTTCCGGATTCGGCGGCCAGGGAATCGTCCGCTGCGCGCTGATCACCGGGAAGGCGTTGTGCCTTTTCGACGGCAAGCACGCGACCATGACCCAGAGCTTCGGCCCCGAGGCCCGGGGCGGCGCCTGCAGCTCCCAGCTCGTGGTCTCCGAGGACCGGGTGCTCTACCCCTACGTCACGACGCCGGAGATCCTGGTCGCCATATCCCAGGAGGCGTACGACAAGTACCAACCCGGGCTGGGCGACGACGGGACCCTGATCATCGACGAGGACCTGGTCGAGCCGGGGCCGGCCCGGGCCGGGATCGCCCTGTTCGCCGTCCCGGCGACCCGCATCGCCGAGGACCTGGGCAACCGGATCTTCGCCAACCTGGTCGTCCTCGGGTTCTTTACCGCCGTCACCGGGGTGGTCTCGCCCGGGGCGATAAAGCAGGCCCTTCCCGGCCTGGTTCCCGACAGGTTCCTCGAGATCAACCTCAAGGCCTTCGATACGGGCCACGACCATGGCGCCGGGATCGCCGGCCCCGGGGAGGCGCGATGACCGGGCGCACGGGGGTTTTCGTCTGCCACTGCGGCAACAACATCGCCGGCACCGTCGACGTCGCGAAGGTGGCCGGCGAGCTGTCCACGGACCCCGACGTCGTCTTCACCGAAAACCACGACTACATGTGTTCCGAGCCGGGCCAGAGCGCGGTGGCCGAGGCGATCCGGGAGAACCGGCTCGACAGCATCGTCATCTCGTGCTGTTCGCCGACCCTTCACGAAAAGACCTTCCGCGACGTCTCCGAGGATGCCGGGCTCAACCCCTTCCGGTGCGAGATCGCCAACATCCGCGAGCAGTGCAGTTGGGTCCACCAGGACAGGGAGAAGGCCACCGAAAAGGCGATCCTGATCTCGCGAAGCGCCCTTCGCAGGGTCCGCGGCAACCGGCCCCTGGTTCCGATCCAGATCCCCGTCACCCGCCGGGCGATGGTCGTCGGGGGCGGCATCGCCGGCATCCAGTGCGCGCTCGACCTGGCCGAGGGCGGTTTCGAGGTGGTCCTGGTCGAGAAGGCCCCGACCATCGGCGGCCACATGGCCCAGTTGTCGGAGACCTTCCCGACCCTGGACTGCTCGCAATGCATCCTGAGCCCGAAGATGGTCGCGGTCTCGAGGCATCCCAGGATCAAGCTGATGACCAACAGCGAGGTCCGGAAGGTCTCCGGCTACGTCGGCAACTTCAAGGTCGAGGTGGTCAGGAAGCCGACCTACGTCGACCCCGACAAGTGCAAGCTATGCGACCGATGCACCGACGTCTGCCCGGTGGTGGTGGCCAACGAGTACGACCACGGGCTGACCGGGCGGCGGGCCATCTTCATGCCCTTCGCCCAGGCGGTGCCGGCCACCTACACGCTCGACATCGACAGTTGCCTCGGCCTGTTCCCGATCGCCTGCGGCAAGTGCGCCGAGCCCGACGTCTGCGAGCCGGGGGCGATCGATTTCGATGCCCAGCCGGAGGTCGTCGAGGTAGAGGTGGGGGCGTTCGTCGTCGCCACCGGATACGACCTCTACGGCAAGGAGAACCTGGCCGAGTACGGCTACGGGAAGTACCCGGACGTGATCGACGGGCTCCAGTTCGAGCGCCTCTGCTCGGCCTCCGGGGCGACCGGGGGCAGGGTCCTCAGGCCATCGGACCACCAGGTCCCCAAGGAGGTCGTCTTCATCCAGTGCGTCGGCTCCCGGGACCCTGAGCTCCACTGCGCGTACTGCTCCAAGATCTGCTGCATGTACACCGCCAAGCACGCCATGCTGTACAAGCACCACGTCCCCGACGGCCGGGCCACGGTCTTCTATATCGACATCCGCTCGGCCGGCAAGGGCTACGAGGAATTCGTCCAGCGGGCCACCGAATCGAGCCAGGTCCTCTACCTCCGCGGCAAGGTGTCGAAGCTGTACGAGGAAAACGGCGGGATCCGGGTCCTCGGCACCGACACCCTGTCCGGGCGGAACATCGTGATCGACGCCGACATGGTGGTGCTGGCCGTCGCCATCCGGCCTTCCGAGGGAACCCGGGAGGTGGCCGGGAAGCTCAAGGCCGCCCTCGACAAGGACGGCTTCCTGGCCGAGGCCCATTCCAAGCTCAAGCCGGTGGAGAGCCTGACCTCGGGGGTCTTCCTCGCCGGCGCCGCCCAGTCGCCCAAGGACATCCCCGAAACCGTGACCCAGGCCAGCGCGGCGGCGGCCAAGGCGGTCGGCCTGCTGTCCCGGGACCGGCTGTCCCATTCGCCGGCGGTGGCCCGGGTCAACGCCCTCCAGTGCACCGGCTGCGCGATGTGCGTGCCGACCTGCCCCTACGGTTCGCTGTCCCTGGTCGATGGCAAGGTGGCGGTCAACGAGGTCCTGTGCCAAGGGTGCGGCACCTGTTCGGCGACCTGCCTGCGGGCGGCGATCGAGGTCAGGAACGTCTCGGCGACGCAGATCCACGAAATGATCGGCGCCTGCCTGGGAAGATGACGGATGTTGGAAACATCGGAAACCACGGCGGCGGCGGCGACGACCGGCTTCGAGCCCAGGGTCGTCGCCTTCCTGTGCAAGTGGTGCGCCTCGGCGGGCAGCGACATGGCCGGCGTGTCGCGCACCCGATACCCGGCCAACGCGATCCCGATCACCGTCATGTGCTCGGGCGGGGTGTCGCCGGTCCATGTCCTGTCGGCCTTCAACCAAGGGGCCGACGGGGTCCTGGTCTCCGGCTGCCACCCGGGCGACTGCCACTACGTCTCGGGCAACTTCCGTGCCCGCCGCAGGTTCTACCTGGCGAAGAAGCTGCTCGAGTTCGTCGGCCTCGAATCCCAACGGTTCCGGATGTCCTGGGTGTCGGCCGCCGAGGGCGCCAAGTTCGCCCGGGTGGTCGAGGATTTCATCGACGACCTCAGGCCGCTCGGCCCCCAGACCCGGCTGAGGGCGGATCCCTGATGGTCGATCTTCGGGAAATCCGCGAACGGGCCAGGGAGCTGCTGGAGAAGGGCCGGGTCGGGTGCGTCATCGGCTACCGCAGGGACGGCGCCGACATGACCGTCACGCCCGCCTTCGTGACCCGGCCGGAGGACGCCGGAACCCTCGCCTGGGACCCCGGCTGCGTCCACAACCTGGCTGTGTACCTCGACGGGAAAGGGCCGGTGGCGATCGTCGCCAAGGGCTGCGACAGCCGGGCCATCGTGGTCCTGCTCCAGGAGAAGTACATCAAGCGGGAAGACGTCCATATCCTCGGCGTGTCCTGCGAAGGCGCGGGGGTCCTCGACCGCGCCAAGCTTCGCCGGCGGCTCGGCGGGAAGACGCCCCGCAAGGCCGATTTCGGCGATGGCGACGACTTCCTGATCACCACCGACGACGATGTGATCGCGATCCCGGCCGCCGATGTCCTCGCCGAGCGGTGCCTCGAATGCCGGACCGCCTTTCCGGCGGTTCACGACGACGTCTTCGGCGACCGGGTCGAGCGGACCTTCCGCGACCCCTTCCACTCCGTGGAGGCGTTCGAGTCGTCCTCCGACGAGCAGAGGTGGACCTTTTGGAAGCGCCACATGGACAGGTGCATCCGTTGTCACGCCTGCCGCTCAGTGTGTCCCATGTGCTTCTGCGAGGAATGCGTCGTCGACAGCATCAACTTCGCGGTGACGGCGGAGACGACGGCCGAGCACAAAGCCGGGCGGGTCAAGTGGATCGAGAAATCCCCGACCGCATCCGAGAATTTCGGCTACCACCTGGTGCGGGCCCTCCACCTGGCCGGCCGCTGCGTCGATTGCGGCGAGTGCGAGAGGGTCTGTCCGCTCGACATCCCGATCCGCCTGCTCAACCGGAAGCTCGAGAAAGAGGCCCTTGAGGCGTTCGGCTACGAGGCCGGCCTCGACCCCGACGTGGCGCCCCTGTTCTCTTCGTTCCGGGACGACGATCCCGGCGATTTCATCAGTTAGCGCCATGGAAAAGGTCCTCGACAGACGGCATCTGGGAGATTGGGTGGAACGGCTCGGTTCGTACCGGGTCTACGCACCCGTCGCCGACGGCGACCTGTGGCACTACGAGGTCGTCGGGGACCCCGGGGAAATGCGGCTCGACCACCCCAACACCGTCCATTCGCCGAAGGGCATGGTGTTCCCCCAGAGGGAGGTTTTGTTCGAATTCGAACACCAAAAGGGCGCGTCCCCGGTCATCGACCAGGTCCTCCCGGACCCCCAACCCAGCGTCGTTTTCGGGGTCCGGCCGTGCGACGCCAGGGCGCTGACCCTGACCGACAAGGTCTTCGCCGACGATTTCGAGGACCCCTACTATCGGGCGCGACGAAACCGGGCGGCGTGGGTCGGGCTGTCGTGCAACGCGCCGCCCTCCCCGGCCTGCTTCTGCTCCTCGGTCGGCGGCTCCCCGCATTCCGAGGACGGCCTCGACATCCTGATGACCGAGTTGGCGGACGGATATTTCGTCACGACCCTGACCAACAGGGGCGAAGAGATCGTCGGTTCGGCCATTTCCCTGTTCGAGGATCCCGACCGCGAGGCGGAGCGGGAACTGGAGCGGGTCCACGCCGAGTCCCGGCGGCGGATGGAACGGACGATCGACGACCTCGAGGCGACCCCGGCCAGGCTGCGCGAGGCCTTCGAGTCCACCTTTTGGGACGACGAATCGCGGGCCTGCATCCAGTGCGGGATCTGCACCTACCTCTGTCCGGCCTGTCATTGCTTCGACATCAACGACGAAGTCTCCTCCTCGTCCCCCCTCCGGGGCCGCCGGGTCAGGACCTGGGACAGCTGCCAGTTCGCCGATTTCACGATGCATTCCTCGGGCCACAACCCCAGGCCCGACAAGGCCTCGCGGATGCGGCAGCGGATCTGCCACAAGTTCCTGTACTTCGTCGAACGCCACCACGTCTGCCAATGCACCGGGTGCGGCAGGTGCGTTTCGGAATGTCCGGTCGGCGTGGATATCCTCGCCGTCGTCAACCGGGTGGCCGGCCATGCCCGATAACACCTATCTTCCGAAGCTGGCCCGGATCGTCGACATCAAGACCGAGGTCGGGGGCCGGCGGGCGATCAAGACCTTCCGCGTCGAGTTCCTCGACGGCGACGGGTTCTCCCACCGCTGCGGTCAATGCGCCATGGTTTCCGTCCTCGGCAAGGGCGAGGCCATGTTCTCGATCTCGTCCTCGCCGCTTCTCGAGGAGTACCTGCATTTCTCCGTCCTCAGGACGGGGCGGGTCACCGTCGCCCTCCACGACATGGAGGTGGGGGACGTGATCGGCCTCAGGGGCGCCTACGGCAACGGCTTCCCGATCGAGGCCTGGGAGGGAAAGAACCTCGTCTTCATCGGCGGCGGGTGCGGGCTGGCGCCGATCTGGTCGGTGCTGCAGACCGCGCTCGCCAGGAAGCGGGACTACGGCGACATCACCCTGTTCCACGGCGCCCGGACGCCCGGGGACATCGTCTACAAGGACGAACTCGGGGAACTCCGCGAACGGATGGCTGTCCACCTGTCGGTGGACGCCGGGGAGCCCGGGTGGGAGGAGTTCGTCGGCTTTGTGCCGGCCAACCTGATCGACAAGAAGCCGTCGTCGCTGAACGCCATCGGCGTCGTCTGCGGTCCGCCGATCATGATCCGCTCGGTGATCGACAACCTCGAGAGCCTGGGCTTCGCCGGCGAGCGGATCTTCACCACGGTCGAGAACAAGATGAAGTGCGGCATCGGCAAATGCGGGAGATGCAACATCGGCGGGAGCTATGCCTGCAAGGACGGCCCAGTCTATTCGTGGGCCGAACTGAAGAACCTGCCAAAGGAGTACTGAGCCGGCGGACGGCGGTCGTCCGGCGGGCCAAGGAGGGGCGTGAGAGATGCAGCTTACGGGTATGCTTTACGGCGCGGGGCTGCTGGGGAAGGTGGATTTCCCGGCGGCCGAGGTCCTGGGGCCCGAAGCGAGCGACCGGGAGATCAAGAGCCTGATCGAGCGCTGCGGGTCGATTTACGTCAAACCCATCTTCAAGGGCGGGTTGGGCAAGAAGGGCAAGGCGGGCCTGATCGGCCGCGCCCACGACCTCAAGGCGGCGATGGGCGAGAAGGAACGCCTGTACTTCGTCGAGCACCGGGTCGGCAACGTGACGGTGAAGGCCCAGGGGGTGACCTTCGAGGGCGCGGTGGTCAGCGATCACGAGGTCTATTTCTCGATCGCCGATTCGACCCGCTACCGGGCCCCCACGATTACCCTCACCCACCATGGCGGCGTCGACATCGAGGAGTTGGACAAGAGCCAGGTGGCGGTGGTCCCCTTCGACGCCCTGACCGGGCTCAAGTCGTTCGTCATCGCCAACGCCCTTTCCGACCTCGGGGCGCCGAGGGAGATCGTCTCGCCCCTGGTCCAGAACCTTCCCAAGCTGTGGGACCTGTTCCACCACCAGGGGATGACGACCCTGGAGCTGAACCCGATCCGGATGACCCTGGGGCGGCCCGGGCAGCTTTCGCCGGTGGCTTGCGACTTCAAGTGCGAATTCGACCGCGACGACCCCAGGGTGCGCCGCCTCGGTCTTCCCGAAGACCTGTTCACCGCCGACGACACCGATTTCGAGCAGGAGGTCAACCGGCTTCGCACCTACCAGGGACAGAGTGACGTCTTCGTGGTCAACGAGAAGGGCACCATCCTCGCCCCGACGTTCGGCGGCGGCGCCAACTCGCTGGTCACCGAGGGCCTTGGCGACGACGCCATCATCTCCTCGGACTTCGGCGGCAATCCGCCCTACGAGAAGATGCGCGAGGTGATGCGGATCTGCCTCAAGCACTGGCTGGCCCAGGCCAACGTGCTGTTCGTGATCGGGGGCAAGTCCAACAACACCGACATCTACGAGACCTTCCGGGCGATGGCCGACGCCCTGCGCGAGTACTTCAACGAAAGGGGGCCGACGCCGGTATTCGTGGTCATCGGCCGCGGCGGGGTCAACCTGATCAGGGGGATGAGCGCCTTCGAGAACGTCCTGGAGGCGCTCGGCCTGCCGTACCGGATCTTCGGCCACGATTCGGCGATGAGCGACGTGGTGCGCTATGCCCAGGCCATCGACAAATGGATGGGGGAGGGGGGGCGCGCGAAGGTCGCCGACAGCTTGGGCGTCACCGACGACGTCCGTCGGCGCCCGCGCGCGCCAGGTTTCGATCAACACGGAAGTTCCGGACAGCCCGACCCGGGGACGGCGGCCCCGGAGAGCGCCGCCGGGAGCCCGGCCGAAAAGGTGAAGAGCGATGAGAAAAAGAGGAATTGACCACTTCAAGTACTTCGTCGGCATCCAGTCGCTGGCCGAGATAGCGACCCGCAAGGACCGGGCCTGCGTGCTCAACATCCTGGGCAACGAGTCGCGGACCGTGACCCCGGTGAGCCACGTCTATTCGGGCGGCAACGTGGTCTTCGGCACCTCGCCCGGGCGCCGGGACCAGGTCCTCGAAACCGCGATCGGCGACATCCCGGTCTACAACAACGTCCGCGACGGGCTCGACGACGGGCACCGGTTCAACCTCGGGGTGGTCTACCTTCCCCCGGCCGGGGTCCGCGACGGCGTCGCCGAGCTGATCCGGGTCAACCCCGACCTCGACAAGATCATCATCGTCACCGAGAAGGTCTCGGCCCACGACGCCCGGGAGATCCGGGCCATCGGCCAGCTCGGCGGGGTCGACATCCTGGGCGCCAACAGCCTGGGGGTCGCCGATTCGTGGAACCAGGTGCGGTTCGGGGGGGCGCTGGGCGGCGACCATCCGGCCGAGACCCTGCGCCGGGGGTCGGTGGCGATCTATTCCAACTCGGGCAACTTCACCACCACCATCGCCAACTACCTGGCGACCAGCGGATGGGGGACGACGACCAGCATCTCCAGCGGCAAGGACGTCTACATCCACTACACCGCCCCCGAGTTCGCCTATGCCCTGAACAACGACGCCCGTTCCAAGGCGGCGGTCATGTACATCGAACCGGGGGGGTACTACGAGCAGAGCCTGGAGTTCGACAAACCGGTGGTGGCCTGCGTGGTCGGACGCTGGAAGGCCAAGCTGACCCGGGCCGTCGGCCACGCCGGGGCAATCGCCGGCAGCGGCGACGACGCCGAAGCCAAGGAACGGTGGTTCATGCGGCACTTCGCGGTGGACGACCTGTTCACCCAGGACAACCCGGTCTTTTCGTCCCAGGGGGCGGTGGTCACCAAGATCTCCGACATCCCCCTGGCCCTGACCGAGATCATGAAGCTCAACGGCGTCGAGCCGGACTTCCCGCCGGTCGGCGACCTGACGCTCAAGCCCTGGTTCGCCAACAACCAGGGCCTGGACCTGCCCCCGGAGCTGGACCTGCCGGCGGTCGAGGCCATCTCGCCCTACCGCGAGCAGATCGCCGAACTCGGCAAGCAGGTGGGGGCCGTCTTCCCCCGCCAGAACCTCAAGGACCGTTCGGGGAGCTCGATCATGGACCCGACGACCCAGATCACCCGGGTCAGCGGCGTCTCGATCCTCGAAACCTCCAGGTTCCCGCTGGAGTCCAACCTGTGCCTGGCCCTGGTCCATGAGTCTAACGACGACAACGACAACGCCCTGTTCAACCTGGCCATCGCCTCGGAGGTCAACCTCCATGGCGATTCCATGCTGGCCGCGGCCGACGCCGCGCGGGCCGCCGGCAACACCCCCAACACGGTGATCGGGACCGCCTGCGGCATCCTCGGCCCGGCCCGGGCGAACGGCGCTCGGATGGCCGCCGAAACTCTGATCGACCTGTTCTGCCACTCCGCCATCCTGCGGGGCGGCGACGACGGGGCCGACCTCTCGGCCATCGAGGCGGACGCCGAACAACGGGCCCGGCTGGTCGCCGGGAAGCCCGACCCCAAGGCCGAGGCGATGCTGAAGGCGCTGGAGGTCCGCGGCGCCAGGTCGGTGTTCGTCCGCTACCTGGACTCCCTGGACGGCCATCCCACCGCCGATTCGGTGCTCGCGGCGCTGACCATGACCATCGCCTGGGAGCCGCTCATGCGCAAGCGGATCTCCAAGCTGACGGCGCGCAATCTGCCCTGGTACACGCGTCTGTTCGCGGTCCAGATCGGCGCCGCGGTGGACGGCTCCCACCACCGCCCGGACAGCTTCCGCGGGGTACCGATGAAGGAGATCATGGAGTCCTGGACGACCACCGAGCTGGCCTACCTCGCCCTCATCGGCGAGAAGCCGACGGCGGAGAAACTATTCCCCTTCCAGGTCCTTCTCGGCCTGATCATCTCCAACGGGGTCGGCACCATTTCCGCCCAGGGTGGCAAGGGCGCGGTCTCCGCCGACGGCCCGGAGAGTCCCGAACGAATCCAGATCAACAAGGCCATGACCGGCTTCCTGACCCATACCGGTTACGCCCACGGCGGCAACGGGTTCGAGGGGATCCAGTTCCTGATCGAGTGCTTCGGCGGCACCGGCCTGGCCGACGCCGGCGACCCCGACCACGGCCTCGACCTGGCGGCGATGGCCGAGGAGTTCGCGGTCGCGTTCGGCAGCCAGAAGGCGGTCCGCAAGGCGGTCGGCGAAAGCGTGCGCAACATCCCCGGGGTCAACCATCCGGTTTTCAAGGGCCAGATGGTCAACAAGGACCCGCGCGAGGTCTTCATCGCCGACCTGTTCCGGGAACGCGGCGAGAGCAACGTCTTCCACGACTTCTACAACGTCCTGGTCCAGACCTTGTTCGATTGCGGGATCACCCGCAACGTGTTCTGTGTCAACATCGACGCGGTCATCGCGACCCTGCTCCTGAAGCTGCTGTGGCCCCGCTACCGTTCCGGCGACTTCTCCGAGGAAGCCATGGAGATGGCCGCCTTCACCGCCTTCCTGTTCGGCCGGCTGCCGGGATGCGCCGGTGAGATCGACGACCACATCAACCGCGGCCGCAACATGGACACCCGGACCCCGACCTCCCTGTGCGGCTACGTGTCGTAGGCCCCGGCCGGCACCGGGCTTTCCAATCGGAGCGTTTCGCGGTATTGATCTGGGGGAACCTATCCATTCAGGTGGAGCAGATCGTTGTCCGGGAACGGGAACGGCATCGGGATCGTCGTCGCCGACAAGTCGCCTTTCGTTCGCGAGGGCCTCGCCCAACTGCTGAACGACGACGGCCGGTTCAGGCTTGTCGCCGTCGTCTCCGACGGCGGGGGCTTCATGGAGGCGGTGGACACGTTGGCCTTCGACATCGCCATCATCGGCTGGGACATGCCCGACCTCCACGGGCGCGAGGTCCTCGAGGCGTTGCGCGGCCGGAAGGAGCCGCCCAAGGTGGTGGTCTACACCGGCAACGGGGCGCCCGAGATCCCGAGGCTGGTGATGCAATTGGGCGGCGCCGGGTTCTGCTCCAAGAGCGAGCCCCCGGAAAGCCTGGTCGAGACCGTGCTCGCGATCTCCAAGGGGCGGATGGTGTTCCCCTTCATGGACCCCGACTGGCTGCTGGTGGACACCAACCGGCTGCTGGCCGATCCCTTCTACAGCCTCACCGCCCGCGAGCAGGAACTCCTCGGCTGCCTCTCCCACGGCCGGACCAACGCCCAGATCGCCGACGACCTGGGGATCTCGCTCAACACCGTCAAGTACCACCTGAAGAACCTCTACGGGATACTCGGGGTCAGGAACCGGGCCCAGGCGGTGGCCAGCTACTTCAGGTCTCAGCGGGACGCCTGAGCGGGCCGGCATCCTGCGGCCGATTAAGATCCTGCGCGGCGCCGGGCACTCATCATCATGTGACCCCAATTAAGTATCATGTCACCGGAACTGGCATGATGGTCTGGAAAACGGGGCGTACTTTAAAGCTACTCCTTAGTGTGCCGTGTTGGTACGATAACCATGGGCTCCATGGTATCCGAGGGATATCGATTGGATAAGGTTTGGTGCGGAAATGAAAAGGTGCGGCCTGATGAAAAGAACCACCGCGTACGCACTCTTTTCGATAGCGTAGCCCGCCGTTACGACCTGATGAACGACCTTCTCGGTGGCGGCGTCCACCGTCTGTGGGCGAGAGCCTTGATCGACTGGCTGGCGCCGCGTCCTGGCATGTGTCTACTGGATGTGGCCGGAGGTACCGGCGATATCGCCTTCCGTTTTCTGGAAAGAGTCGGCGGAAACGGTGCAGTGATCGTTTGCGATATCAACGAGAAAATGCTGTGTACCGGACGCTCTCGCTCCGACGAACGAAACGTTTCGTCCTGCATTGAATGGCTGTGCGGCAACGCTGAAGCGCTGCCTGTCAAGGATGCATTGGTAGACGTCTACACCATCGCTTACGGTCTGAGAAACGTTAACTATATCAGCACTTCCCTGTCCGAGGCCCGCCGGGTATTGAAACCCGGTGGCCGCTTCCTGTGTCTGGATTTCAGCCACGTCGTGTCGCCGATCCTGGGCGCCCCTTACGATTTCTACTCCTACGAGATTTTGCCTCGCGCGGCACGGATTCTAGACGTCCACGGAGCGAGTTATCTGGTCGAGAGCATCCGGCGCTTCCCCGATCAGGAAACTCTCAGCCAAGCAATATCTGACGCCGGACTGGAACAGGTCAAGTATCGCAATCTGTTTGGCGGCATCGCGGCGATTCATTCCGCCTGGCGGATTTAGTTTAATGTAGCCCTTTATAAGGACCGGAAACTGTCAACGCCGGAGTAAAAGTACACCATTGGCCGGAGTAAAAAAAATGCTGCACTTGGTGTGATGCGGAACACGGTGTTGCGGGTTATCCCGGTAGTCCATAGGAGGGCCGAGCCCCTAGCGCGGAGAGAACAGTGGATCCGACAGGAGCATCAAGGAGAGCTTGACACCAACCCCCGAGTTAGAGAACAGCCTCGGCCATTTCCGGAAGTTCGCGATGCCGGTGGCAAGAGCTGTCCGCCGTGTGATAGACTGGAGCCGCTTCCAGTGGGACAGGGAGATGGGTGATGGCCATCACCGATACCCGCTTTGGGACCATCACGATTGATGGCGAGACCTACGAGCACGACGTGGTCGTCCGGCTGTCTGGCGCGGTGGTCAAGCGCAAGAAGAAGCTGTCCAAGAAGATCTACGGCACCTCGCACACCATCTCGGAAGACGAGATCCGCTTTGTCTACGAGAAGGGCTGCAAGCGCTTGGTCGTCGGCACCGGGCAGTCTGGCCTGGCCATCCTTTCCACCGCTGCCGCTGCCTATCTTGAGGCCAAAGGCTGCGAAGTCACCGCGCAGCCAACACCAAAAGCCATCCAGGCATTCAACGCCGCCAAGAAGGGCACCATTGGGCTGTTTCACGTGACCTGTTGAAGGGAGATGGTAAATGAAAACGGCGCAGCACATACTCGACAAAAAGGGCCATGATGTCTGGTCCATCCATCCGGATGATTCCGTGTTTGATGCCATCCAAAAGATGGCGAATAAAGATATCGGCGCGTTGGTTGTGATCGAGGACGACAAACTTGTGGGCATATTCAGCGAACGGGATTATGCCCGGAATGTTATTCTATTAGGCAAGTCATCGCCCAAAATATCCGTCCGAGAAATCATGGTAACGCGTGTTATCTGCGCACGGCTCGATCAAACGGTCGAGGAATGCATGGCCGTCATGACGGAAAAACACGTGCGGCATCTTCCTGTCATGCATGAGAAGAAATTGGTTGGCATGATCACGATTGGCGATGTGGTCAAAAGCATAATCGGGGATCAGAAATCAACTATAGAAGATCTTTATCATTACATTCAAACCACTTGAACGTTACATCCTTGATTAGGCAGCAATCCTGCCGGCGATTTGAACCTATGCTGCGCTCGCTACGATGCCCGTTATACCAAGGGGCACTGATAATGACCCATAGAGATCGCCTCGGCGTGCCGCCGG
>CAZWEZ010000070.1:0-19696 GCA_964632795.1 uncultured Thalassospiraceae bacterium
AATCACAAAATATGGGAATCCCTGGACGAGTCACCATTAATGCCGGCTGGTATAAGGCGTCTCGTCCCTTCGGGTCCGGTAAAAGGGTATGGGCGGCGAATTCGCGAATCTCGATCCCTTGATTGAACATCAAGTCGGTCTCGAGCCCGGCGCCACCAAGGAAGAGATCGCCCGACAGCTGCGGCAGTTCGTTGCGATAGATTGCCATTCTTGGACCTCCCCTTCTAAGGTCCCGCCAATTTAGCACAAAACTATTCGCCATCACGACCCCGACCGGATTCTGCTTATGACGGGAATGGGGCCGCAAGCGGGCATCTTGGCGGTTAGGCCGCGACCTCCCGTGAAAGCCGGCACCTCGTGCCCTTCAGGGCCACGGGTTCGGGAAGTCGAAACGACTTCCAGGAGTGCTTCATCGACGGCGGCTCACCTTCGAGAAGCGGAACGGCCCGGACGATTGCTCGACCGGGCCGCTCCCAATCCAAAATTCCTTAAAACCCTTGCGAGCCCCTGGGAAACTTTGAATTGAAGTCCGGAACTTGAAAGTTCCTTGCGGAACGACCGAACCCCGAACTCGACACCCATCCTAAGCGATGAAACCGCCAGCACAACCCTGATTCGATCCACACCCCTGTGGAACCCGGGGATAACCCGCCCCCATCCTCCCCCCAGGTCTCGAGTCATGGTGCCGCCCATGGCTTTCGCCCTGGCACACCGCCTTGGGCCAACATGACTCGCCGGAAATTCCGTTCCCTTCATGAAATATCCGGACTGACATTTCCAATTTGGCTAAACTCGGAAAACCTTCAAATCCATGGCAATCGTGCCAAAATGGCACCGCCATGAATGGTATAATCTCCGCAGCCATCCGACAGCCTGATTTTGGTAGTTTGGCCGTGTTTAGAGGCCCATTCGCTAATTTTCTCGTCTCAGATGGGAAAAATTGATCGTTTCCTGCCCGCTTACCGCCTCAGAATATCAAAAGTAACCTATTCCCCCCAAAGCTCATATGGACAAGACGGCCTTGTTTGCACCATACATATTGTGCCAAGAAGTTGCAGGGTCACCTAGATATTGTATCCTGCGCATCTCCAATCGAGTGAGGAGGGATAAATGTCCGAAATGTGGGAGAAGATCAAGCACTGGCTTCGCCAGATCATCGAGATCGGGCTACTGCTGGTGGCTCTAGGTATCGTTCTCCAACTCTTGTTTGGACAATCGGTTTCGTTCGTCACGGGCGACATCGTCAACAACCTTATCACAATGATCAAGGCGTTGGGCGACAACGGTGTTGTCGGTTTGATCGCACTGGCGATCATCATATGGTTGTTCTCGAACCGAAGAGTCGGGTAGAAAACACCGTTGCAAAGAATTGGACTTGGCCGCTTCGACTTTCCCGAAGCGGCCATTTTCTTGCCAACACTGTTGGCAATGCGGGAAGTGCGGGAAATGTCAAACCTTGTCGATTCTCATATGGATGAGACGGAACACCAGGCCGCGACCTCCCGTGAAAGCCGGCACCTCGTGCCCTTCAGGGCCACGGGTTCGGGAAGTCGAAACGACTTCCAGGAGTGCTTCATCGACGGCGGCTCACCTTCGAGAAGCGGAACGGCCCGGACGATTGCTCGACCGGGCCGCTCCCAATCCAAAATTCCTTAAAACCCTTGCGAGCCCCTGGGAAACTTTGAATTGAAGTCCGGAACTTGAAAGTTCCTTGCGGAACGACCGAACCCCGAACTCGACACCCATCCTAAGCGATGAAACCGCCAGCACAACCCTGATTCGATCCACACCCCTGTGGAACCCGGGGATAATACCAAGGGTCATTATCAGTGCCCCTTGGTATGACCCGCCCCCATTCGATAAACCTCTTTCGACCCGGGGATATCCCGTGATATTCCAGTCGAATCGAGAGTGGTCCCGGCGGTTCCATGAAATCGAACTCGCAACATCTTCGCGGGGTGCTGCTGGCCTTCACCGGCATCATCCTGGTCAGTCCCGATGCCCTGCTGGTGCGGATGATCGAGGTCGACCGCTGGAGCCTGATCTTCTGGCGGGTGCTCCTGCTGGGGCTTACCCTTGCCGTCTACGTCCTGGTCCGCCACCGCCGGCGGGCGTCGGCCCGGTTCCTGGAAATAGGATCCCCCGGGGTGATCGCCGCCGTCCTCTATGTCGGGGTCAACATCCTGGCGGTCAACGCCTTCATCCTGACCTCGGTCGCCAACACCATGGTCATCCTCACCGCCACGCCCCTGTTCTCGGCCATCTTCAGCCGCCTGTTCCTGGGCGAGGCGGTCAGTCCCAGGACCTGGCTGGCGGTGGTCAGCGTGCTCGCCGGGTTCGCGGTGATCTTTTCGGACAGCATCGGCGGCGGCACCCTGGCCGGCGACCTGTGCGCGCTCGGCACCGCGATCTGCCTGGTCGGCCAGATGACGGCGTTCCGCCGGGGCAGGGCCGTCAACATGATCCCGTCGCTGGCCCTCAGTTGCTTCCTGTGCGCGGTGGTGGTGCTGCCGCTGACCGTGCCGCTGCCCCCGGAGCCCCGCGATTTCGGGTTGCTGCTGGTGCTCGGGGTGGTCGTCCTGCCGGTGCCGATCGCCATGCTGGCCCTCGCCCCGCGCTACATCCCGGTTCCCGAGATCAGCCTGATCCGCCTGCTCGAGACCTTCCTCGGGCCGCTGTGGGTGTGGCTGGTGCTGAGCGAGGTGCCGGGTCCCGAAACCCTGCTCGGGGGCGCCATCGTCATCGCCACGGTGGCCATCCATCTGGGGATCGGCCTGCGCCAGTCGCTCCGGCGCAAGCCCCAGCCCGCCGCCGGTTGATCCAACCCTATCGGCCCTTCTTCCGCATCAGTATCTGGGCGGTGATCAGGAGGGTCAGCGATACCGCCATGACGACGGCGGCGATGACGTTGGTTTCCGGCGTGATACCCCGGCGGATGGACGAGAAGACGTAGATCGGCAGCGTGGTCTTGGAACCGGCGACGAAGAAGGCGATCACGAAGTCGTCGAAGCTGAAGGTGAAGCTGAGCAGGAATCCGCTCATCACGGCGGGGAATATCTGGGGAAACGTCACCTGCCGGAAGGTCGGCCAGGGCGCCGCGTAAAGGTCCATCGAGGATTCGATCTGGGTGCGGTCCATGCCCTGGATGCGGGCCCTGACGATGACGATGACCAGGGCCATGGTAAACGACGTATGGGCGGCGATGACCGTCCCGTAACCCAGTTCGAGTCGCGGTATGTCGTTCCTCGCGGCGCCTTCCCAGAAGCCGGCGATCAGCGGATTGATGAAGTCGAACGCGGTGACCATGGCGATCAGCGTGGCGATGCCGATGACGATGCCCGGGACCACGATCGCGGTGTAGGTCATGGCGTCGAAGATCAGGCGTATCACCCCCTTCACCCTTTGCAGGGCAATCGCCGCCATGGTCCCCATGATGGTCGCCAGCACGGCGGTCGTCCCGGCGATCATCAGGCTGTTGCCGAGGGCCTCGGTGATGAACGTGTTTTCGAAGGTGCGCCCGTACCACATCGTCGAACAGCAGGTGAAGGACGCCGCGTGCCGGCCGGCGTTGAAGCTGAACAGGACGATCAGGGCGATCGGTCCGTAGAGGAAGAAATAGACGGCGGCGGCATAGAAACGCATGGCGGCCGATCCCTATATTATCGAGACGTCCTGGCGGTCGCGTTGGCGTCCGACCAGGGCCAGATAGAGGGTAATGGCGACCAGCATGATGGCGACCAGGGCGATCGCCACCGCCGAGCCGAACGGCCAGTTGCGCGATTGCAGGAACAGATCGACCAGGGCGTTGCCGACGAAGAACACCATTCCCCCGCCGAGGATCGCCGGGATCAGGTATTCGCCCATCAACAGGATGAAGACCAGCATAGAGCCGGTGATCAGCCCCGGCGCCGACAGCGGCAGGGTGACCTGGAGAAAGGTCCTGAACGGGTTCGCGCCGAGGTCCTTGGAGGCCTCCAGCAGGCTCTTGTCCAGCTTCTCCAGGCTGACGTAGATGGGAAACACCATCAGCGGCAGGTAGCCGTAGACGATGCCGATGAGGACGGCGGTCGGGGTGTTGATCAGGCGCACGCCCTCGATGCCGATCAACTCCAGGAGGTGCGGGATACCGCGCCCGCCAAGGATGATAATCCAGGCATAGGTGCGGATCAGGAAGCTGGTCCAGAAGGGGAGGATGACCAGCGTCAGAAGGAATCCCTTGGACCGCCGTCCGGCCTTGACGGCCAGGAAATAGGCCAGCGGATAGGCGATCAATACGCAGATCACCGTTCCCAGCGGAGCCAGGGTGAGGGTGTTGGTGAAGGCCTTGAAGCGCGCCGGCAGGTTGGCGTACTGGGCCAGCGTCAGGGCCGGTTGATAGCCCCCGGCCGGTGCCCTCTCGCCGAGGCTGAAGACGCCGATGACGATGAACGGCATGACGAGCAGGAGCAGGAACCACAGCGTCGTCGGCAACAGCAACATTGCCGTCAGCCGATTGCTTGGCCCGCTGGCGCTCCGCTCCGCCGTCATGCCGTTCTCCGTCCCTTCCGCTGAAGGGTGATCGCCCTCAGGCGGATTTGAAGCGGGCGATGATTTCGGCCCGCAACGGATCGGTCATGGTCACCGCCGCGCCGAACTCGAGCGGGGTGAGCATTTCCGGCGCCGGGTTGAAGATCGGATTGTCCTTCATATCCGCCGGCAAGAGCGCGGTTGCCCGTTCGTCCGGCGTCGGATAGCCGTGGGTGAGGACCTCTTTCGCGTTGACCTGCGGATCGAGCAGGAAGTTGATGAATGCGTAGGCCGCGTCCAGGTGCGGGGCCGATTTCGGGATGGCGTAGAAGTCGCTCCAGATCTCCCCGCCTTCCTTGCCCAACACGTATTTGATCTCCGGTTTTTCGCGGTTCATCTGCAGGCCGTCGCCGGACCAGGCCATGGACATCCAGGCGTCGCCGTTGAGCATGGACGGCTGGATATCGCTGGTGATGGCGAACAGGTGCGGCTTGACGTCGAGAAGCAGCTTCTCGGCGTCGCCCAGTTCCTTCGGATCCACCGAGTTGAAGGAATACCCGAAGTACTTCAGGGCGTTGCCGATGGTCGTCAATTGGTAGTCATGAACCATGGCTCTCTCGTCGGCATCCGTCTTGATCAGGTCCCAGAACTCCTTCCAGGTGGTCGGGTTGCTGGTAAGCTTGTTGGAGTCGAGAGAGAACCCGGTGGTGCCCCAGTCCTTCGGCGCGGCGTAGAGTTTGCCGTTGACCTTGCCGGCATCGGTGAAAAGTTTGTTGAAGTACTTTTCGTCGAGGTTCGGCAGCCGCGAGACGTCGAGCGCCTGGATGAGGTCGAGTTCGACATAGTTGGCAATGGTGTAGTTGGTGGGAACGAAGACGTCCCAGCCGGTGCCCCCGGCCTGCAGCTTGGCCAGCATTTCCTCGTTGGAGCCGAACACGCTGACCTGCACCTCGGCGCCCGTATCCGCGGTGAACTGCTTGTAGTTCTCCGGATCGAAGTAGTTGGGCCAGGTGGCGACGGAGACCCGGTCGCCGATCGAGCCCGCGTAGGCCCGTCGCGAACCGGCCAGCATCGGCATGGCGCCGGCCATGACCGCCGCCGCCATGCCCAGTCCGGTGACGCCGAGGAAGTGGCGCCGGGTGACCGAACCCCTTTTGTATCGCCAGAGTTCGTCCATGAACTTCTTGGCGGTAATCGGCTTGGTGTCGTAGTCTTTCTTGCTCATTACCCTTCTCCCAAAGTTGAGCCTCCGTCTGTAATTACCCCCCGGGAACCGTTTCGACGGACGGACGGCTCCCTTCGTTGGTGTCACGGAGAGTCAGGGCCGAGCCGTCGTTCCATCCGATATTGACGGCGTCGCCCGGGTTGAACCCCCCGGAGATGCTTTCGGCGTGTTTCGAGGCGAGGATGAGGATGTCGCCGAGGCCCTTGGTTCCGACCCGATACTCGGTCTGCTCGCCCAGGAAAATCCGGTTCTTGACGCGCCCCGGCGCCGTGACGTCGGTCGCCGGATCGTCGTCCCCGCCCATGATGTGGATCAGTTCGGGACGGACGGCGACCGTCCCCTTTCCGCCCCGCGTCAGGGGCGCTCCCCCCCGGGGATAGCGGCCTCGCAGCACCAGTCCGCCATTGAGTTTGACCGCGGCTCCCTCGGCGCCGGCCTCGACCGTCTCGCCGTCGAAGAAGTTCGACTTGCCGACGAAGCCGGCGACGTAGCGGGTGGTGGGTTCGTCGTAGAGTTCCCGCGGCCCGCCTTTCTGGGCAATGCGCCCCTCTTCCATCAGGTAGATGGTGTCGCTCATGGAAAGCGCCTCTTCCTGGTCGTGGGTGACCAGGACGAAGGTGATCCCGACATCGCGCTGAAGGGTCTGCAATTCGATCTGCATGTCCTGGCGCAGCTTGCGGTCGAGCGCCGCCAGTGGCTCATCCAGCAGCAGCACCGTCGGCCGGTTGATCAACGCCCGGGCCAGGGCGACGCGCTGCTGCTGGCCGCCCGACAACTCCCAGATTCGCCGCCTTTCGTAGCCCTGGAGGCGTACCAGCTCCAGCATTTCGCCAACCCGGGAGGCTATGACCGGCTTCTCGATGCGGGGTTTCATCTGGCGCAGGCCGTAGCCGATGTTGTCGGCCACGGTGAAATGGGGAAACAGGGAATAGTTCTGGAAGACCATGTTGACGGGGCGTTTGTACGGCGGAACGCCGACCACCGATCGGCCGCCGATCCTGACGTCCCCCGACGTCGGCTGATCGAAGCCGGCGACCATCCTGAGCGACGTCGTCTTGCCGCAGCCCGAAGGCCCCAGGAAGGTGACGAATTCTCCGCTGGCGACCTCAATATCGATATTGTCGACGGCGACGACTTCGCCATAGCGCTTGGTGACACCGTGGAATTCGACATCCACCGCACCGTTGCCGGGGACTTCCACCCTGGTTGTTCCTCCTGGATTCAGCCGTGCCTACCCTGGCGAGTTATTTTGTGTAGCCGTTCAAATTGTAGGTTCGGCCTGTACCACTGTCAAAATAATTTTGAATGACCATTCAAAGTTTGGATTTGTTATTCCCCGTTGTAATGACGGTCTTATCGGCCCCGGCCAGCCGGTCGATGGCCGCTTGCAGGCTGAGCACCAGTTCGGCCATGAACGGATAATCGAGGGTCTCCATCCGGTCCCCGGGGCCGTGGTAGTTGGGGTTCCTGAAGAAGGAGGTGTCGGTGATCATCACCGCCGGCCAGCCGACGTCCCAGAACGAGGCGTGGTCGCTGAGCCGGGTGTCGGGCAGGACCCAGCCGTCGAACGGCACGAACAGCGACTCCACGGGCAGTCGCGGGTTGGCCCGGAAGCCTTCCAGCAGCTTGCCCCCGAAGGACCGCGAGTCGCGGTTGCCGACGATGCCGATGAAGTCGCCCCGGTCGGGGTAGCCGACCCAGCGCAGGAAGAACGGATAGGCCTGATCCGTCGTGGTGTAGCCGACCATTTCCAGCACGATGGCTCCCAGCACCCGCCGCCCGGCCCGTTTCATCTCGCCGACGAAGACCCGGCTGCCCTGCTTGGAGGTGTTGAAGGCCGGCGGCTCCTCGAGGGTGAAGGCGACCAGGCACAGCGGTACCGGCGGCGGCCGGCCGACCAGCCGGCGGCCGAGTTCGATCAGCACGGCGACGGCGCTGGCGTTGTCGTCGGCGCCGGGGGTCCCGGGCACCGTGTCGTAGTGGGCGCCGACCACGTAGCAGGCCTCGGCGTCCTCGGCGCCGGGCAGCCCGGCGATCAGGTTGGCGACCCGCGTGCCGTGGAAGTCGTAGGCCTGTTCGGAGACCTCGAGCCCGGCTTCGGCGAGGGCCGCCCGGACGTAGTCCTCGGCCCGCCCCAGGCGTTCGGGAAGGAGGGGCGAGCGGGCGCCGATGTCGACGCTCAAGGCGGTGACGTGTCGGCGCAAGGCGTCTTCCAGCGTTGCTTGATCGTTCATGCTTCCCCCCCCGAAGGCCTGGCCCCATGCTAGGACAGTCAGCAGCAGGAAGAAAACAGGGAAGATCGGGGGCACCGCTCCTCAGCCGCCGGTGAGGTTCATGTGGCGGGCGAGGACGGGGCCGTCGCCGTTCTCGTCGATGACGAACTCGTGGCCCTTGGGCTTGCGGGAGATGGCCTCGTCGATGGCCGCCATCAACGGGCCGTCGTCGTCGCTGGCCCGCAAGGGGGCGCGCAGGTCGGCCGAATCGTCCTGGCCCAGGCACATGTACAGCTTGCCGGTGCAGGTCAGGCGGACCCGGTTGCAGGTGTCGCAGAAATTATGGCTGAGCGGGGTGATGAAGCCGATCCGCCGGCCGGTCTCCTCGACCCGCACATAGCGGGCCGGGCCGCCGGTCGTTTCGTCGACATCGGTCAGCGTCCAATTGCGCTCCAGTCCGGCGCGAACCTCGGTCGTCGGCAGGTACTGTTCGGTGCGTTCGCCGCCGATGTCGCCCAGCGGCATGGTCTCGATGAAGGTCAGGTCGAAGCCCTGATCGCCGCACCAGGCGACCATTTCGTCCAACCCGCCGCCGTTGTAGTTGCGCAACGCCACGGCGTTGATCTTGATCTTCATCCCGGCGTTCTTGGCCGCCGCGATCCCGCCCAGCACCTTGTCCAGCTTGTCGCGCCGGGTGATGGCGTTGAACCGCTGGTGGTCCAGGGTGTCGAGCGAGATGTTGATCCGCCGCACCCCGCAGTCGTACAGCTCGACGGCGTACTTGGCCAGCATGGTGGCGTTGGTGGTCAGGGTCAGCTCGTCCAGCTCGCCGCTGTCCAGGTGGCGGCTCAACGAACGGAACAGACCGAGGATGCTGCGCCGGACCAGCGGTTCGCCGCCGGTCAGGCGCAGCTTGCGCACCCCGCGCCGCACGAAGGCGCTGCACACCCGGTCCAGCTCCTCCAGGCTGAGGACCTCGGCCTTGGGCAGGAAGGTCATGTTCTCGGACATGCAGTAGACGCAGCGGAAATCGCAGAGGTCGGTCACCGAAACCCGGAGGTAGGTGATGGGGCGGGCGAAGGGATCGGTCAACGGGGAAAGGCTGGTGGTCATCGACGGTCCTGGATGGCGTTATACCAAGGAGCACTGATAATGACCCATATGATATCCGCCAACCGCCGAAATTTCGCCCACATCTTTCCTGGGGTTATAGCCCTGGCGGATGGCCGTAAAACATGCAGTATGATGCACGATAACGCAGGATTCGGAGGGCGCCGGTGAACGACCTGATGAATACCCGCGAGGTCGCGCAATACCTGCGGGTCAAGGAGCGCAAGGTCTACGACCTGGTCCGCCGCAAGGAGATCCCGTGCACCCGGGTCACCGGCAAGTGGCTGTTCCCGAGATTCCTGATCGACCAGTGGGTGACCCGCTCCACGGCGCTCCCGGCCCCGGGCGAGGCCGGCCCGGCGCCGCCGGTGGTCGTCGGCTCCCACGATCCCCTGCTCGAATGGGCGGTCCGCGAATCGGGGTGCCAGCTGGCCCTGCTGCCGGGGGGCAGCCTGGACGGGGTGCGCCGCCTGGCCGCCGGCGAGGCGGCGCTGTGCGGGATGCACGTCCTGGACGTCGACAGCGGCGACTACAACGCGCCGATGGTGCGCCGCGTCTGCGCCGGCCTCGATGTGGTGCTGATCGAATGGGGGTGGCGCCTCCAGGGGCTGGTCGTCGCCGCCGGCAATCCGCTGGGCATCGCCGCGATCGGCGACCTGCCGACGCGCAAGGCCCGCGTCGTCACCCGCCAGGACGAGGCGGGCAGCCAGATCCTGCTGGAGCACCTGTTGTCGGAGGCCGGGATCGCGCTTGGCGACCTGGCCATCCTGGCCCAGCCGGCGCTGAGCGAGACCGACCTCGCCCTGGCGGTGCTCGAGGGCAGAGCCGACGCCGGGCTGGCGGTGGCGGCGGCGGCCCGCCAGTTCCGCCTCGACTTTCTGCCCCTGCGCCGCGAACGCTACGACCTGCTGGTCCGCCGCCGCGACTACTTCGAGGAGCCGGTCCAGAAGCTGCTGGCCTTCGCCCGCGGCGAGTCCTTCCTCGCCCGGGCCGGGGAGATGGCCGGATACGACGTCGGCGGCCTGGGGCGGGTGGTCTACAACGCGCCCTGAGGGAAGCTCCCGCGGCCGTTCGATCGAATCCCGATTATTCCATGTTTCTAGAAATATCATTGACAAGCCCGGGCCCGGTCCTTATATTGGGGGTCATGGAACTTCAAGACGCCGCCCGCTGCCTGAGGAAACTCGGCAACCCGACCCGGCTCGAGGTGGTCCGCCTGCTGGTCCGCGCCGGGCCCGACGGGCTGAGCGTGGGCGAGGTCCAGAAAAGGCTGGACGTCCCCGCCTCGACGCTGTCCCACCACATCCTGCATCTGGTCGGCGCCGGGCTGGTCCGCCAGCAGCGCCAGGGACGGATCCTGTACTGCACGCCCAACTTCGACCTGTTGGCCGATCTCGTCGCCTTGCTGACCGAGGAGTGCTGCGCCGAGGTCCGCGACGCCGAAGGGAAGAAGAAAGCCGGCTAGGGCGTTTTTTTGGCCATTTATTTCGATAGTTTTAGAACAATGGGATGATGATCCCCGTTTGATCGGAGAACCGCGATGACGAGCGTGGCCATGACCCTGAACCGGATGAGCGGGACGCTTCGCCGCATCGACCGGGTGGTTCTGACGACGGCCGGGATTTTCCTGGTTCTGGCGGTGGTGGTGCCGGCCCAGGCGCTCGACAGCCTGCTCGCGACGCTGTCCTCGCTCGGCTACATCTCCCCCTTCTTCGTGCTCTCGGTGCTGGTCGCCGCCTACGCCAAGGCGACCGGGGCCGACCAACAGATCGCCAGGATCTTCAGCGGCCGCCAGCTCACGGGGATCGTCCTGGCGGCGGCCTTCGGAGCGTTCTCGCCGTTCTGTTCGTGCGGCGTGATCCCGATCATCGCCGGCCTGCTGGGGGCCGGGGTGCCGCTGGCCCCGGTGATGGCGTTCTGGATCAGCTCGCCGATCATGGACCCCGAGATGTTCATCCTGACCGGCGCCGTGCTGGGCCTGCCGTTCGCCACCGCCAAGGCGCTTTCCGCCCTCGGCATGGGGCTGTTCGCCGGCTTCGCCACCCACGCCCTGGTCCTGCGCTCGGCCTTCGCCGATCCCCTCAAGCCGGGGGCCTTCGGCTGCGGCTCGTGCGGCCCCGCGAGGCTGGACCGGAACCCGAAGATCGAATGGGCCTTCTGGCGCGCGCCCGAGCGGCGCCGGACCTTCGTCGAGGAAGGCAAGGTCACCGGCTGGTTCCTGTTCAAGTGGCTGCTCCTGGCCTTCGTGCTCGAGAGTCTGATGGTCGCCTACCTGCCCGCCGAATCGGTTTCCCAGTGGCTGGGCGGCGGCAACTGGTGGGTGATCCCGGCCAGCGTGGCGGTCGGGGTCCCGGCCTACCTCAACGGCTACGCGGCGATCCCGACGGTGTCGGCGCTGATCGACATGGGCATGATTCCCGGCGGCGCGTTGGCCTTCATGGTCGCCGGCTCGGTGACCAGCATCCCGGCGGCGATGGCGGTGTTCGCCCTGGTCAAGCGGCGGGTGTTCCTGTGGTACCTGGGGCTCGGCTTGACCGGCTCCCTGATCTCCGGCTTCGCCTACCAGGCCTTCGTCATGATGTGAGCCAGGACCTGCCGTCGGATGGACCGGCATCTCTGTCCCGCTCGGCGATCGACTTATCGCCTCGACCCTTGGGATGTCTCTGCGATCTCTCGGCTTGTTGACTTGTGATTACGCCGCTTGGTTAGGCGTGCTTGCCATGGCCTCGACTGAGTGGGCGCGTTCCCAGTCGGTTTGGTAGTCGCGCGTCAGCGGCACCGTGTTCCGCCGCTTGGAAAGCTGCATCTGGAATACGAAATGGTCGCCATAGAGGAAGGCGGATTCGCTGAGCGCCAGATAGTACTCCCACATTCGGCAGAAACGTTCGTCGAAGAGTTCCGCGACTTTATCCCGGTTGGCCTGGAAACGGCACCGCCAGGCATTGAGGGTCTTGGCGTAATGCAGCCTCAACACCTCGATATCGTCAACCCATAGCCCGCTATCCTCGACCGCGGGGAGCACTTCCGAGAGGGCCGGGGAATAGCCACCGGGGAAGATGTACTTGCGTAGCCAGGGGCAGGTGGAGGACGGACCGCCCATGCGACCGATGGAGTGGAGGACACAGATACCGTCCTCGGCAAGCAGATCCTTCACCTTGGCGAAGAATTCCCGGTAGTAATTGGCCCCGACATGCTCGAACATGCCGACCGAGACGATGCGGTCGTATTTCCCACTCTCCTCGCGGTAATCGCGAAGGTGAAAATGAACGTCTTCGCTCAATCCCGCCTCGGCGGCGCGCCGGTTGGCGGCCTTCAACTGTTCGTCCGACAACGTCAATCCCGTTACCTGTCCTTCTCCGGCTTTGGCGAGATAGAGCGCCAACCCGCCCCATCCCGATCCGATGTCGAGAATGCGCTGGCCGGGCTCGAGAAGAAGCTTCGCCGCCAGATGGCGCTGTTTGTTGACCTGCGCCGTTTCCAGGTCGTCGCCGGGGTTATTGTAATAGGCGCAGGAATATTGCAGTTCCCGATCGAGGAAGAGGCCGTAAAGCTGGTTGGAAAGGTCGTAATGGCTGGCCACGTGGGACCGCGCCAGGCTAATCGGATTGTACTGCTGCAAGCCGCGCAACATGCAAGAGAGCCGTTCGTACGCCGAGAGCAGAAAAATATCTTTGGCTAATCTAAAGTTCCTTACCACGATTTCGAGGAAGCCGGATAACGTCCCCTTCTCGATGGTCAGGGTGCCGTCCATGTAGGCTTCGCCGGTGTACAGACACGGATAGAAGAACAGCTTGGTGTGCAGGGCGCGGTCATGCAGCCGAACGGTCACTTCGGGACCTGGGCCACCGGCGAATACGTGCGGTTTGCCGGTGGCGTCGATTACCTCGAGTGTGCCGATGTGGATCATTCTTTTGAGCAAATGGGACAACAACATGTCTGTTTCCTCCCATGACCATTCACGATCTGTCGGCTTTGGCGGAGCGGGCTGCGAAGAAGTTGTATAGTGGGCCGAAGATCACTGCGACGTACCAGCCGTAGGCGAAGCTTTCTGCCAGGCCGATGAAGAAACTGGGCCAACTCAACCAGGTAAAGCCCGGGAATAGGGGCGCCCAGACCCGGTTCATGGCGTAGCCCGGGAACAGCAGGTCGAACAATACGCACAGCACGAAGGAGATGACGAGGAACAGCCCGAGGCTCATTCCCAGGGCATATAATGGGATATCAACCACCGTTCAACAGTTCCCGAAACCGCCGATCCCGCTTGAGGTGCCATTCTCGGCTCATGGCCTCTCCCCGGTTCTGGTATCGCTCAGCGTACAGCATCGTCCATTCCCTGCCCCTGGTCGATTTGGCCCCTGTGCCGTCGTTATGGGCCTTGAGCCGTTTATCCAGGTCCGTTGTCCAGCCGCAGTATGTCCTGTTGGTGCTGCCGATGATGTAGACGAAGCAGGGCATGACCTATTTTTGCCCATGATGACCCCCACAAGCTATCCTTCCGCTCCCAACTGGCGAGTCGTGGCTCAATGTCGTCTACGACCCCAATGCTCTCTCCTGCCGTCCATAGTCGCCACGGGCGCATTTGAAGTCCTCATGGCCCGCCAGAGGCCGAGCCTTCGGGCCATTCTAGTTCCGCTCAATCATTCTCCATCTGAAGCAGCCGCTCATCCGTTGCCGACTTCGCCGCAACAATTGTTTCCGACGTAAGAAGCGTATCGATGAAGCACTTGACCCTCATCGCCCTCCAATTTGCCCCGGTGGGAACCCTTTCAGCTGGCCTGATCGGTTGGCCGAGCCGATATAGATAGTGCGGCGGACACTCCTCCGAGGGCTGGTTCGGGAAATGCGGACCGTGATCAGTAATGACCTGGTAATCCTCGATATGGTGAATTGACTGCAATGCCCCATCATACCGAAAGGCAATGTAGTTCGGCGGTTCAGTTGGCCATCCCCCAGGCCCGCCGCCAACCGGATGGAAGTACTTCTGATGCTTTTCTACAACCTCGATGAGTGTGGTTTCGCCGCCAAATGTATTGCGGCTGAGAGATACGACATAGACCATATTCGAGTACTGATTCTGCATGATTGCCGCCGTTCCAAGATAGGTTGAAAATTCCGCAAGAAGTCGTTTGCCAGCTTGCGACGCGTCAGACGCAGCACCCTTCGCGGCCTGCCTAATTTCGCGCCATGACAGTGATCGCAAAGGAATTCCTGCAACGTCTGCCGGCAATTGCCTTCGAAGCCACTCGTTCTTGCGATCAGAATCTGCCAGCACCACCAACCCCGGAACCGCAGCCTTATCCTCGGCTCGTTTTTCGTGCAAGTGCTGTGCGTACCGACGAAGTTGATCACCTGATGGAACGGTGAAGTCCCGCTTCGCCTCAATGATCCACCTGAAATGGCCGGGCGCGCAGATTTCGATGTCGTTTATACCCGTACCGGGATGGTATTCCTGCAGACTGATCATGGCGTTCTTCTCGCTGATCCCAGGCGTTCCCAGCAAGGTTCCGAGGGCGTCCAGGAATGACGGGACTTGCGACAGGCACCAGCCCAGACTGTAGGTCATGTCATTCTCGGTCTTGCCCAGAAGGTCGAAGACCGTCGTAACGTCAGTCCTGTGCAACTGAAGCGTCGTCACCCGGATGCCCCCCTACCTAATCATCCCCTGCGTATTGTCCACTGGCTTGAGCCGACATTCCCCAGATATCCTCCAGGCTCGCGGAAATCATACCTCAGTGCCACCGTCTAGGGAACAGAGTCTTCTCCGCAGCCAACCGACGACCTGATATTCGGTTTTCCTGTGTCCGGAAGGCCGGTTGCCCATATTTTCCGTCATCCAGACGCACCTCTCCCGTCATTTTCACCTTGCCGTCGATTTCCTCGATCTACACCGGCGCGGCGCCTCCTGCCCAGAGGCCGGGAAAAGCGATCCTGAATGCCACCAACTCAGGAACCAGAACACTACCGGGCGTTGGGGGTGAAGGGGGACTCGCCGGCGATGGTGAACGAGGCGATGGCCGCCTGGCCCTCGGGCGACACCAGCCAGTCGATGAAGACCTGGCCCAGCTCCGCCTTGACGTGGGGATGCCTGGCCGGATCGACCAGGATCGCGCCGTAGGGGTTGATCAGTCTGTCGTCCCCCTCGACCAGCACCACGAGTCCGGCCCGGTTGCGGAACCCCAGCCAGGTGCCGCGGTCGGCCAGCGTGTAGGCGTCCATCGCCGCCGCCGTGTTCAGCGTCGCCCCCATCCCGGCGCCGACCTCCCGGTACCAGCCCGCCGCCGCCGCCGGATCGACGCCCGCCGCCCGCCACAGGCCCCGTTCCCGCTTGTGGGTGCCGCTGTCGTCGCCGCGCGAGACGAACGGCGTCCCGGCCGCGGCGATCCTCCGCAAGGCCCCGACGGCGTCCGTGGAGCCGCCGATCCCCGCCGGGTCGCCGGCCGGACCGACGATCACGAAGTCGTTGACCATGATCTGGTGGCGCCGCACCCCGAAGCCCTCGGCGACGAATCGAAGCTCCGACGGCGTGTGGTGGACCAGCAGCACGTCGGCGTCGCCGTTGCGGGCCAGGCGGATGGCCTGGCCGGTGCCCACCGCCACCACCCGGACCTCGATCCCGGTGTGGTCGCGAAAGCGGGGCAGGATGTGGTCGAACAGCCCCGAGTTGCGGGTCGAGGTGGTCGAGGCGACGGTGATGAAGGGCTCGCCGGCGACGGCGGCCGGGGCGGCCGGACAGGCGAGGGCGGCGATCAGCAGCATGGCGGCCGGGATGCGCATTCCTCAGCCTCCCGTCTGCTCCAGGGTCCGCTGGCCGTGTCGCCACCACAGGTTCTCGCCGCCGAGGAAGGCCCGGGCGAGGTCGTTGTCGGGGCCGGCGAAGAAGCGCTCGGCGGGCGCCGTCTCCAGCAACCGGCCGCGGTGCAGGAACAGGACCTCGTCGGCCAGCCGGCGGGCCTGGCCGAGGTCGTGAGTGGTCATCACGATCCGGGTGCCGGCGCCGTGGATGGCGTTGACGATCTCCTCGACCCCGTGGGTGGCCGCCGGGTCGAGGCTGGCCGTCGGCTCGTCGAGGAACAGCACCTGGGGGCGCAGCGCCCAGGCCCGGGCCAGGGCCAGCTTCTGCTGCTCGCCGAAGGACAGCACCCGGGCCGGGTGGTTGGCGAAACGCTTGAGGCCGGTCCTGGCCAGGGCCTCGGCGACCATCTCGCGGCGCTGCCGGCGCCCGATCTTGCGCAGCGCCAGCGGGAACTCGACGTTGGCCGCCACCGAGCGGCGCAGCATCACCGGACGCTGGAAGACCATCGCCTGGAAGGGGGCCGGGTCGCGCCCCGCCGCCCCGGACCACACGATGTCTCCCGAGCTGGGGGCGAGCAGGCCGTGGCACAGGCGTAACAACAGGCTCTTGCCGGCGCCGTTGGGGCCGATGACGATGGAGCGCGGCCCGGCCTCGAAGGTGCACGAGACGTCCTTGAGCAGCCGCTGGCCGCCGGCCTCGAAGCACACCTTGTCGAGCTTGAGGGGCAGGATCGGGGCCGGGGTCGGGGTCGAGGTCATCGGCCGTGCCTCTTCTCGGCGGCTTCCTTGAGCACGAAGGCGGCGCCGTTGACCCCCAGCGAGAGGACGATCAGGACGATGCCGAGGCCCAGCGCCAGGGCCAAATCGCCCTTGCTGACCTCGAGCGCGATGGCCGTCGTCATGACCCGGGTCACGTGGTCGATGTTGCCGCCGACGATCATCACCGCCCCGACCTCGGCGCTTGCCCGGCCGAACCCGGCCAGCACCGCGGTCAACAGGGTGAAGCGGCCGTCCCACAGCAACGCCCTCAGGGCGCGGCCCGGCCCGGCGCCCAGCGAGCGCAACTGCTCCTCGTACTCCCGCCACAGATCCTCGACCACCTGGCGGGTCAGGGCGGCGATGATCGGCGTCACCAGCACCACCTGGGCGATGATCATGGCGGTCGGCGTGAACAGCAGCCCCAGCACCCCCAGCGGCCCGGCCCGCGACAGCATCAGGTAGACGGCCAGGCCGACGACCACCGGCGGCAGCCCCATCAGGGCGTTGAGGAGGACGATCACCCCCATCCGCCCGGGGAACCGGTACAGCGCCACCGCCGCCCCCACCGGCATGCCGATGACGACGGCGGCCGCCACCGCGCCGAGGCTGACCCTGAGCGACAGCAGGACGATCTCGGCCAGGTCGCTATCGAAGCCGACCACCAGTTCGAAGGCGGCGGCCAGGGCGGAGCCGGGCTCGGTCATCACGGGGCCCCGTTTCCATGGCGTAAAATCATGTCTTCATACCATAATACGATGGATTTCAGTAATTCATGCATAAAAACGCGCAAAATTGCCATATGGCGCCGGGGCCGGTTGCATCCTCCGGGGGCTGCCTGTATGTCAACCCCGGTACTCGGTTACAAGTGGATAGATTCTATCCACTAGATGGGGTCGGCGGATGGCGTTGGCTGGCGATTCGGTGGTCGGGGTGCTTCTCGCCGGCGGGCGGGCCCGGCGCATGGGCGGCGGCGACAAGTGCCTGCGCCGCCTCGCCGGGCGGCCCCTGCTGGCCCACGCCGTCGAGCGCGCCCGGCCCCAGGTCGCGACCCTGGTCCTCAACGCCGTCGGCGATCCCTCGCGCTTCGACGCCTTCGCCCTGCCGGTGGTGGCCGACGTCATCGAGGGCTACGCCGGCCCCCTGGCCGGGGTCCTGAGCGGCCTCGAGTGGGCGGCGGCCAACGTTCCCGGGGCGTCCTGGGTGGCCACCTTTCCCACCGACGCCCCGTTCATGCCAAAAGACCTGGTGGCCCGCCTCGCGGCCGCCCTCGAGGCGGAACGGGCCGACATCGCCTGCGCCGCCTCGGGCGGCCGCGACCATCCGGTGTTCGCCTTGTGGCCGGTCCGCCTCGGCGGCGAGTTGCGCCGGGCGATGGTCGACGAGGAGATTCGCAAGATCGACCGCTGGACGGCCCGCTACCGGCTGGCCCGGGTCGAGTATCCGGTGGCGCCCCGCGACCCCTTCTACAACGTCAACCGGCCGCAGGACCTGGCCGAGGCGGAGGCCCTGGCCGGCGAGGAAAAAGCCGCCGCCGCTGGAAAGGCGGACACCCGGGGGAGATAGAAACGGTGCCCGTCTTGGCGGCGACGGCGGCGATAGTCGGACGGCGTGAAGCCGTCATGGGAACGGTCTCGTCTGGAGACAGGGAAGAAGGCAGGGATCCGTTCCCCCCCTCATCTCACCACCGAAAACCTAGCCGAAAACCGGCCCAACATCCTTGATCGCGGTCAAGGGGGGGCGGCGCCGGTTGCGGGTCAGGCCTTGAGGGTCAGCCGGCGGGTGTGGGGTTTGAGGGCCTTGACCGCGCCCCCCTCGGTGACCGCCGCCGCCGCGCCCTCGGGGTCCTCGACCACCATCCCGGCCAGCGCCCCGATGCCGTAGGCGTGCAGGCGCGGGCTCAACGGCGTCCCCGGGCCGACCAGGGCGACGGTCCCGGCGCCCCGGCTTGCGAGCAGCCCCGGCAGACTGTGGTCGGCCAGCGCCGCCGCCGTGACGACGATCCGTCCGCCTTGGGGAAGCAGCCAGCCGGCGGCCGCTTCCGGGGCCTCGCCGGCGGCCGGGCGGCGTTCGATCACCCGGTGCTCGCCGAGCCGCTTGGCCAGCCCCGGGAAGCGCCCGACCACGGTCGTCGGGCCGTCGGCCTCGGGCAGCGAGGCCAGGCCGTCCGCGTCGTCGCCCTCCAGGTCGTAGCGGTTGTAGTGGGCGTTGACGGCGGCGGTGCCGATCGCCGCCTCGAACGGGTCCCACGAATGGATCAGCCCCGCCAACTGGTCCAGCGGCCGGCCGGCCAGGCCGCCCGTCCCGGACACCGGCCGGCAGCCGGCGGTGTCGCGGTTCGGGGTCTGGGCCAGGCCGCAGCCTTCGGGGCCCTCGACCAGGGTCCAGTTCAATCCGACCACCACCCGCCTCGCCGGGGCGCCGTCGACGCCCAGGGCCAGGTCCCGGTACAGCCGGTGGGGTCCCCACCAGCGCCACAGGGCCTCGGTGTTCCCCGCCACCAGGACCCCGAGGCCGCCGCAGAAGCGCATCCAGGCGTCCACCGCCCCGGCCGGCACCGCGACCAGCGTCGGGATGCCCTCGGCCATGGCCTCGAGGATCTCGGCGGCCAGCCCCTCGCCGGCCTGTTCGCGTTCGCCGAACTTCTCGACCACCACCAGGTCCATCCCTTCGCCGACCGCCCGCCGCAGGGCGCCGGAGGCCTCGGCCAGCGCCGAGGGGTCAAGCAGGCAGCCCTCCTGGCCGGGGGTGGCGGGCAGGGTCAGCGAGATCCGCCGTCCGCTGTCGACCTCGACGGCGTCGATCGCCGTGCGCTGTCCGGCCTCGTCGTAGGACACCTCCTGGATCAGGCCGCCGATCCGCCAGCCGCGCCCCTTGAGCTCGCCGGCGAAGGCGGCCAGCGCCGAGCGGCCCTCGGAGGCCGGGGTGTAGAGCACGGCGGCCGGCGGCAGGCGGGGCGGCGCGGCGGCGTTGCTATGCGTTGACATACCCCCTTCTTGGTCGGTTTGATGGCAAAACACAAGGGGGCTGGGCAGCCATGGCTAGTACTGACTTTCATAATTCCTCGCCCCATGTGACGGCCTTGCGCGGCTCC
>CAZWEZ010000071.1:0-19446 GCA_964632795.1 uncultured Thalassospiraceae bacterium
GCCGTTCCGGTCGCCTCGGCGTGCCGCCGGAGGGCGTCGAAAAGCCTTGACGATGTCACCGCATCGCCGGCGGCTTTCCTCCTACCCGGCGACACGCCGAGGCGATCTCTATGGGTCATTATTAGTGCAGGTTGGTATAAGGCCGCTCAACCGCAGTCGAGCTTGGCGTCGTATTGGAAATCCCTGGAATACCAGGAGGGTTCGACCCACAGTCCGACCTCGCCGGCCTTGCTCTTCTCGGCGGGAATCTTGAACGACATCCTCTGGCCGGCGGTGAGCCGGAGACGACGCTTGGTGATGAGCTTCTTGCCGTCGATCCTGAAAATGGAGATTTGGCCGGTCTTGGGCCAAGGCTGGCCTTCGTTGAACACCTGGAAGATGGCGGTCCTGGCATCGCACCGGGCAATGATCTTGAGGGCGATTTCATCCCCGCTTCCGCCGCCGACCCTGATCGTCTGGGCATCGGCGAGGCAGCGCGTCACCTCGACCCGCTGTCGGATATTCTCGACGTATTCCTTGAGCCTGCCGTCGCTCAGCTTGATCTTGTCCTTGGTGACCAGGACGCTGCCGCCCCTGGAATAGATGTCCTCCAGCTTCTTGAGCTGCTTTTCCCACTTGTCGAGATAAGCGTACCAGTCACCCTTGCGTTTCTTCTCGACGTATTTCTTGACACTCGCGTGGCTGAGATTGCTCCACCATTGAACCTTGGGGAAGGGAGCACACTCGGCCTTTGCCATGCCGGCGAAGACCACGGCCACGGCCAGCGTCGCGCCCCCGATGACGAAATGGCGGAAAAGGACCATCCCTCTATCCCTACGTGCTCTTCAGGCCAAGGAATCGCTCTCCATGGATGGATATAGATAACTATTCCACGATCGCAATACAGTCCCGAGCCGAGAGCCTACGATTCCGGAAGATTTTCGAAACCGCCGTCGGCGTCTTGCGGGTCGAACCCGAAGAATCGCCAGGTGGCCAGCATGTGATCGGGCAGCGGCGCCGTCACCTCGAGGATGCCGCCATCGGGATGGGGGATGCGGATGGCCCTGGCGTGCAGGTGCAGCCGGCGGGCGATGCCCGAGCCGGCAAGGTAGGCGGCGCCTCCGCCGTACTTGCCGTCGCCGAGGATGGGGGTGCCGATGGCCGCGCAGTGGACGCGAAGCTGGTGGGTGCGTCCGGTCTGGGGCTCGAGCGCCAGCCAGGCCGCTTCCCTTCCCGCCTTCTCGACGACCCGGTAGTCGGTGAGCGCCCTCTTGCCGGCGCCGGCGGCCGAAACCCGTTCGCCGTGCGGGCCGGGCAGCTTGGCCAGGGCGAGGTCGATGCGGCCCCGGGACGGTTTCGGCGTTCCGGCGACCACCGCCCAGTACAGCTTGCGCGCCTCCCTGGAGCGGAAGGCCGCCGTCATTTTGGAAGCGGCGGCGGCGCTGCGGGCCAGCAGCAGCACCCCGGAGGCGTCCTTGTCGAGCCGGTGGACCAGCCGCGGGCGCTCGCCGGCATCGAACCTGAGTTCGTCCAGCATGGCGTCCAGGTGGCGGTGGATTCCGGTCCCGCCCTGGACCGCCAGCCCCGGCGGCTTGTTGACGGCCAGCATCCGGTGGTCCCGGTGGAGCACGGATTCCCGCAACGCCTCGGCTTGGGCGGCGTCGATTTTGGGGCTCGGTTTCGGTGCTTTCGGCGGCGCCTGCTCCCCTTCGCCCAGCGGCGGCACCCGGATCCGCTGTCCGGGGACCAGCCTGGCCCCGGCCTTGGCCCGCCGGCCGTCGATTCGCACCTGGCCGGTGCGCAGCAGTTTCTGGAGGCGGCCCTGAGTGAGCGACGGGAAATGCCGCCGGAACCAGCGGTCGAGTCTGAGGTCGGCCTCATCGCCGACGACCTCGACGGTCGTCACCCCGCTCATATTGTCCCCTTGTCCCGGCGCAGTTTGTCCCAGTAGGCCAGCCGCTTGGCGATCTCGCGCTCGAAGCCGCGCTCGCCGGGGGAATAGAAGCGCCGCCGCGCCATGCCCTCGGGGAAGTAGTCCTGTCCCGAGAAGCCGTCCTCGGCGTCGTGGTCGTATTGGTACCCCTTGGCGTAGCCCAGGTCCTTCATCAGCCGGGTCGGGGCGTTGAGGATGTGCTTCGGGGGATTGAGCGAGCCGGTCTCGCGGGCCGTCCTCATAGCCGCTGATTCGGCCTTGTAGGCGGCGTTGGACTTGGGAGCGGTGCCCAGGTAGACGATGCACTGGACCAGGGCCAGCTCGCCCTCGGGCGAGCCCAGCCGCTCGTAGGCCTCCCAGGCGGCGATCGCCTGGACCAGGGCCTCGGGATCGGCCAGTCCGATGTCCTCGGCGGCGAACCGGAGCAGCCGGCGGGCGATGTAACGGGGGTCCTCGCCGCCGGCGATCATGCGGGCGAACCAGTACAGCGCGGCATCGGTGTCGGAGCCGCGCAGGCTCTTGTGGAGGGCGCTGATCAGGTTGTAGTGGCCCTCCTGGGACTTGTCGTACAGCGGCACCCGCTGTTGCACCGCCGCGGCCAGGGCGGCGGTCCCGAGGACTGGTTGGTCGGCCAGCTCGGACAGCGCCTCGGCCATGTTGAGCAGGTAGCGGCCGTCGCCGTCGGCCATCGCCAGAAGGGCCAGGCGGGCGTCCTCGTCGAGCGGCAGCCTCCGGCCGAACTCGGCCTCGGCCCGGCGCAGGATCTCGGCCAGCGACTCCCCGTCGAGCCGTCTCAGCACCAACACCTGGCACCGCGAAAGCAGCGCCGCGATCAACTCGAAGGACGGATTCTCGGTGGTCGCCCCGACCAGGATCACCGTGCCGTCCTCGACGTAGGGCAGGAAGCCGTCCTGCTGGATGCGGTTGAAGCGATGGACCTCGTCGATGAACAACAGGGTGCCATGCCCGTCCTGGCGCCGGGTGCGGGCCTCCTCGAAGATCCGCCGCAGGTCGGCGACGCCCGAGAAGACCGCCGACAGGGGCTCGAAGTGAAGGTCGGTGTGTTCGGCCAGCAGCCGGGCAATGGTCGTCTTGCCCGTTCCCGGCGGCCCCCACAGGACGATCGAGGACAGCTTGCCGGTGGCCACCATGCGGCCGATGGGGCCGTCGGCGCCGAGCAGGTGGTCCTGGCCCACCACCTCGTCCAGGCGCCCGGGACGCAGGCGGTCGGCCAGCGGACGCGGGGCCTGGGATTCGAACAGGGTGGTCATACCAAGGAGCGATGATAATGGCCCATGGAGATCGTGCCCGCGCCCCGTCGGGTAGGAGGCGCGTTGCCGGCGATGGTGCGCATCGTCAAGGCGTGCCGACGCCCTCCGACGGGGCGAGGGCGCGACCGAAACGGCGGCTTTCCAAGGCTTTCGGACAGCGTCGCGCCCGCCTTGCGATGGGCCGCATCGCCGCGGCAAGCGCTCCTAACCGAAAGCCTTGGAAAGCCGTCTCCATGGGCCATTATCATCGCTCCTTGGTATCACTGGCGGAAGACCATCCTGACGTCCTTGCCCTCGCGGCCGAGGACGATCTCCCAGCGGCCGACCCGCCGTTCGAGCTCGACTCCGAGCTGGCGGACCGAAGCCACCTTTCGGCCGTTGATCTCCTTGACCATGTCGCCGGGACGGAACCGCATCCTGTGGGCGGCGCTGTTACGGCGCAGGCGGAGGATGAAGACCCCGGACTCGAAGCTCTCCATGCCCAACTCGTCGGCCAGGGCCGGCGACATGTTGGCCACCGTCGCCCCGGACAACGGGTGAGGTCCCTCGAGGTCGGTAACCTCGCGCGGAGGACTCTCGGGGGGCGGCATCAGATCCACTCTCAGAGTTGATTCCCGCTCTTTCCGCCACACCGTCAGCTCGGCTGCCCCGCCCACCCCCAGGGTGGCGATGCGGTACTTGAGGTCCTCCGGGTCGTTGACCTGGTGGCCGTTGACGGTGAGCAGCACGTCGCCGACGGACAGTCCGGCGCGGGCGGCGGGGCCACTTGGATAGACCTCTGTTATCAACACCCCGAACGGCCGCTGCATGCCCAGCGAGGCGGCGATGTCGGAGCCCACCCCCTGCCCCCAGGCGCCGAACCAGGGCCGGACCAGACGCCCGGTTTCGGTGATGCCGGCAATCACCGAGCGCACCATGTTCGAGGGAATCGCGAAACCGATGCCGAGGGAACCGCCGCTCTTGGAGTATATGGCGCTGTTGATGCCGACCAGATGGCCGTCCATGCCGACCAGGGCGCCCCCGGAATTGCCGGGGTTGATGGCGGCGTCGGTCTGGATGAACGAATTGAGGTCCGAGTTCCCGATCCGGGTGCGGGACAGGGCCGAGACGATGCCGCTGGTCACCGTCTGGCCGACCCCGAAGGGGTTGCCGATGGCCAGCACCAGATCGCCGACCTCCAGCTCGTCGGAATCGCGCAACTCGAGGAAGGGCAGTGGTTCGCCTTCGGTATCCACCCTCAAGACCGCCAGATCGGTGCGTTCGTCGGTGCCGACGATGTCGGCCTCGAATTCACGGCGGTCGGCCAGCACCACGGTGATCTGGTCGGCGCCCTCGATGACGTGGTAGTTGGTGACGATCAGCCCCTCGGCGTCGACGATGACCCCCGAACCGAGGGAGTTCTGGACCCGCTTGCGGGACCGCTCCAGGCCCAACCCGAACCTCTCGCCGAAGAAACGGCGGAAGAACGGGTCGTTGAACAACGGCACCACCTGGCGCGTGCGCACCACCTTGCTGGTGTAAATGTTGACCACCGCCGGCGCCGTCTTGCGGACCAGCGGGGCGTAGGACAGCCGGATCTGGTCGGCGGATTCGGGAAGCCGCTTCTCGGCTGCCTCGACGGACGCCACCGCCATCGCGCAAACCATCGCCGCCACGGCGGCAATGCCGGCTTTCCAAGGCTTTCGGACAGCGTCGCGCGGCCCTTGTGATGGGCCGCCATCACGGCGGGTCACGCTCAAGGGCGAAAGCCTTGGAAAGCCGTCTCCATGGGTCATTATCAGTGCGCCTTGGTATTACCCATCATCCTCACCATGCCTCGATTGCCTCCGACAGCCAACTCGGGAGAGGTGTCTTTATAGCAGAGGAACGAACCGACAACAAAAAAAAGCGGCCCGGACGGCCGCCTTGTTCCCCGGGCAACCGGTTCGCCGGCTATTCGGCTTCGGCTTCGGCGGCGGCCTCGTCGGCGGCGAGGCGTTCCCTGTCTTCGGCGCCCTTGGCCTCGGGGTCGCGGTCGACCAGTTCGATGATCGCCATCGGGGCGTTGTCGCCGTAGCGGAAGCCGACCTTGAGGATCCGGGTGTAACCGCCATTGCGCTCCTTGTAGCGCTCGGCCAGGGGGCCGAACAGCTTGCCCACCAGTTGCCTGTCCTGGAGCACCGACAGCGCCCGGCGCCGGGCGTACAGGGTGCCGTTCTTGCCCAGCGTGATCATCCGCTCGGCGGCCCGGCGCAGTTCCTTGGCCTTGGGCAGGGTGGTGGTGATCTGCTCGTGCTTGAGCAGGGACGCCGCCATGTTGGCGAACATCGCCTTGCGGTGGGAACTGGTCCGGTTCAGTTTGCGAGCGCCCATGCGGTGACGCATCGTGGTCTCTCCTCTGGCCGTGTCAGCCTTATCTTAGAAGGGCTCTTCCAGTTTCTTGGCCAGTTCCTCGATGTTCTCGGGCGGCCAGTTGGGAATTTCCATGCCGAGATGAAGCCCCATCTGGGCCAGCACCTCCTTGATCTCGTTGAGCGACTTGCGGCCGAAGTTGGGGGTCCGCAGCATGTCGGCCTCGGTCTTCTGGACCAGATCGCCGATGTAGATGATGTTGTCGTTCTTGAGGCAGTTGGCCGAACGCACCGACAACTCCAATTCGTCCACCTTGCGCAGCAGGTTCTTGTTGAAGGGGAGATCGTCCTTCTCCTCCTCGATCACCGCCTGCGGTTCCTCGAAGTTGATGAACAACTGGAGTTGGTCCTGGAGGATCCGGGCCGCCAGGGCGACGGCGTCCTCGGGGCTGACCGCGCCGTTGGTGGTGATCTCCATGGACAGCTTGTCGTGGTCGGTGACCTGGCCGACGCGGGTATTGTCCACCTTGTAGGCGACCTTTCGCACCGGCGAGAAGACGGCATCGACGGGGATCAGCCCGATCGGGTTATCCTCGGCCCGGCTCTGGGAGGCGGCCACGTAGCCCTTGCCGTGATCGACCGTCATTTCCATCGAGATCTTGGCCCCCTTGTCCATGGTGCAGATGACCAGGTCGGGGTTCATGATCTTGATGTCGGGACCGGTCTCGATCATGCTCGCCGTGATCTCGCCCGGGCCATTGGCGGTCAGGATCATCCGCTTCGACCCTTCGCTGTAAAGGGCCAGCCCCATCGACTTGATGTTGAGGACGATGTCGGTTACGTCCTCGCGGACCCCGGGGATCGACGAGAACTCGTGAAGCACGCCGTCGATCTGCACCGATGTCACCGCCGCGCCCTGAAGCGAAGACAGCAATATCCGCCGAAGGGCGTTGCCCAGAGTCATGCCGAAGCCCCGTTCCAGGGGTTCGGCGACGATGGTGGCCGTGCGTTTGGGATCGACCCCAGGCACTATGTCGAGCTTGTGGGGTTTAATGAGTTCGTGCCAATTCTTTTGAATCACCGAAGCGACCTCGTGTCCTTCGCGTTGAACGACGACCCTGCAAGCAGGGCCATTCCATTTAGTCTTCCGGCCCGATCGTCGGCCGGAAGTGTCCCGGCGTTCCCCCGCCCGGGGAAGCCTAGACCCGCCGCCGCTTGCGCGGCCGGCATCCGTTATGAGGGATCGGCGTCACATCGCGGATGGCGGTGATGACGAAACCGACCGCCTGGAGCGCCCGCAACGCGGACTCGCGGCCCGATCCAGGACCCTTGACGTGGACCTCCAGGGTCTTCATGCCGTGTTCCATGGCCTTGCGCCCGGCGTCCTCGCCGGCCATCTGGGCGGCATACGGGGTCGATTTGCGGGACCCCCTGAAGCCCTGGCTGCCGGCGGACGACCAGGCGATGGCGTTGCCCTGGGCATCGGCGATGGTAATCATAGTGTTGTTGAAGCTGGCGTTCACGTGGGCGATGCCGGAGACGATGTTCTTGCGTTCGCGGCGCCGCGTGCGCTGGGTTGCTGGCTTGGCCATGACTGTTCTCCGGACCCCTACTTGAGTGCTCTTTTCTTGCCGGCGATGGCCCGGGCCGGCCCCTTGCGGGTACGGGCGTTGGTGTGGGTGCGCTGGCCGCGCACCGGCAGGCCGCGGCGGTGCCTCAGTCCCCGGTAGCACCCCAGGTCCATCAGCCGCTTGACGTTCATCGCCACCTCGCGGCGCAGATCGCCTTCGACCTGGTAGTCGCTGTCGATGGTCTCGCGGATGCGGATCTGCTCGTCGTCGGTAAGCTCGTTGACCCGGCGCTCCGCGGGGATGCCGATCTTGGCGCAGATTTCCTTGGCCTTGGTCCGGCCGATGCCGTGGATATAGGTCAGCGCGATCACGACCCGCTTTTGGGTCGGGATGTTGACGCCAGCAATTCTCGCCAAAGCTGGTACTCCTTACACTTTGGTTTTAAACGATAATCGTGCCTGCCGGGGACCCAGGAGGCGCGATTATAGGCCCAAACGTTAACAAGTCAACACGCTCCATCTAGCCGACGATTTCGTTCAACTGGCGGGTCACGTCGTCGATCGGCGACATCCCGTCGACCTCTTTCCTGACCCCTTTGTCTTGGTAGTACGAGACGATCGGCTCGGTTTGTTCGTGGTAGGCCCGAAGCCGGGCGCGGACGGTTTCGGCTTTGTCGTCGGCGCGACGGGTGAAGCCGGTGCCCTGGCAGGTGTCGCAGACCCCCTCGACCCTGGGTTTCTGAAACACGTCGTGATAGCCGGCCCCGCATCCGTCGCAGGTGAAGCGGCCGGTGATGCGCTCGACCATGGCTTCGTCGTCCACCTTCAGCTCGATCATGTGATCGATCCTCAGCTTCTTCTCGCCCAGCATGACATCGAGCGCTTCCGCCTGCACGGCGGTGCGGGGGAAGCCGTCGAGGATGAAGCCGCCCCGGCAATCGTCCTCGTCGATGCGGGCCGAAATCATATCGACGATCAACTCGTCGGGAACCAGGCTGCCGGCCTCCATGATCCCCTTGGCCTTGGCGCCCAGCTCGCTGCCCGAAGCGACCGCCACGCGCAGCATGTCGCCGGTCGACAGCTGGACGATGGAAAGGCTGTCCTGGAGACGCTTGGCCTGGGTGCCCTTGCCCGATCCCGGCGGGCCCAGGAGTATGAGGTTCATCCCCGGCGCCCCCGCAATTTGGATTTCTTGATCAACCCCTCGTACTGGTGGGCCAGCAGATGGGACTGCACCTGGGCCACCGTATCCATGGTCACGGTGACGACGATCAGCAGGCTGGTGCCGCCGAAATAGAAGGGCACCGAATACTGGGAGATCAGGATCTCCGGCAACAGGCAGACCGCGGCAAGATAGGCGGCGCCGATCACGGTCAGGCGGGTGAGGATGCGGTCCAGGAACTCGGCGGTGTTCTTGCCGGGGCGGATGCCGGGTACGAAGCCGCCGTACTTCTTGAGATTGTCCGCGGTGTCGGCGGGGTTGAACACGACCGCAGTGTAGAAGAACGCGAAGAACACGATGAGCGAGATGTAGATGAGCAGATAGACCGGCTGGCCGCGTCCCAGGTAGGCGGCGGCCACCCCCAGCCACTCCGGCCCCTGGCCGGTCGAGAAGCCCAGCACCGTGGCCGGCATCAGCAGGATCGAACTGGCGAAGATCGGCGGGATCACGCCCGCGGTGTTGATCTTGAGGGGCAGGTGCGAACTCTCTCCGCCGTACATCCGGTTGCCCTGCTGGCGCTTGGGGTACTGGATGACGATGCGCCGCTGGGCCCGTTCGATGAAGACGATGAAGAAGATCACGGCGAACGACATGGCCAGCAGGAAGAGGATGAACAGGGTCGACAGGGCCCCGGTGCGGCCCAACTCGAGGACGCCGGCGATGGCCGAGGGAAGGTTGGCGACGATGCCCGCGAAGATGATCAGCGAGATGCCGTTGCCGACCCCGCGGGCGGTGATCTGCTCGCCCAGCCAGACCAGGAACATGGTGCCCCCGACCAGCGTCACCACCGTGGTGAAGCGGAAGAACAGGCCGGGGTCGAGGACCGCCACGCCGGAGCTGGAGGTCATGCCCTCCAGCCCAATGGCCAGGCCGTAGGCCTGCAGGGTGGTGATCAGCACGGTTCCGTAGCGGGTGTACTGGTTGATCTTCTTGCGCCCCGCCTCGCCCTCCTTCTTGAGGGCTTCCATCTGCGGCGAGACCGCGGTCATCAGCTGCATGATGATCGAGGCCGAGATGTAGGGCATGATGTTGAGCGCGAAGATGGTCATCCGGCGCAGGGCGCCGCCGGCGAACATGTCGAACATGCCGAGGATGCCGCCGGACTGGCTCTCGAAGATGTCCTTGAGGACCATCGGGTCGATGCCGGGCAGCGGAATGTAGGTGCCGAGGCGGTAGACGATCAGCGCGCCCAGGGTAAACCAGATCCGATTCTTCAACTCGGTGGCCTTGGCGAAGGCCCCGAAGTTCAGGCTGGAGGCGAGTTGCTCGGCGGCGGAAGCCATCCACGTATCCCCTCCCTAACCCTCGTTCTCGCCCTTGGCCTGGCCCTTGGCCTGGCCCTTGACCTGGCCCTTGACCTGACCCTTGGCGGCGCTTTTTTCAACCCCTTTGCCGTCGGCCTTGGCCTTGGCCGGCTTGTTGGCGGCGATGACGACCTTTCCGCCGGCCTTCTCGACGGCGGCGACGGCGGCCGCGGAGGCGCCGGCGACCTCGATGGTCAGGGGGGCCTTGATCTCGCCCTTGGCCAGCAGCCTGATCCCGTCCCGGGACTTGCCGGCGAGGCCGGCCGTCCGCAAGACGTCGCCGTCCACCGTCTTCTTGACGTCCAGCTTGCCGGCGTCGATGGCCTTCTGCAGGCGGCCCAGGTTGACCACCGCGTAGTCCTTGGAGAAGGGGTTGTGGAAGCCGCGCTTGGGCAGACGCCGATAGAGGGGCATCTGGCCGCCTTCGAAGCCCAGCAGCGAGACCCCGCTCCGCGACTTCTGGCCCTTGGTGCCGCGCCCCGAGGTGCTGCCCTTGCCCGAGCCGATGCCGCGCCCCAACCGCTTGCCCACCTTGCGGGCGCCGGGCTTGTCTTGCAATTCGTTGAGTCTCATTCCTTGAACATCCCTAACCCTGGAAACCGGACCAATCCCACTCACTCGGACTCTTCGACGCGCACCAGGTGATGGACCTTTTTGATCATGCCGCGCACCGCCGGCGTGTCCTCGAGCCGGCGGGTCTTGTGCATCTTGTTGAGGCCGAGACCGATCAAGGTCGCCCGCTGGTCCTTGGGGCGGCCGATGGGGCTGCCGATCTGGGTAACGGTGAGCGTGGCCTTGGTCTTGCTTTCGGCCATGGGTCTACTCCTTGACCGCGGCCGCCGTGGCGCCGGTGCGGCGCGAGACGATCTCGCTGACCTTCTTGCCGCGGCGCGACGCCACCCCTCGCGGAGACATCGAGTTGGTGAGGGCGACGAAGGTCGCCTTGACCATGTTGTGGGGGTTGGAGGAACCGATGGACTTGGCGACCACGTCCTGGACCCCCATGGTCTCGAAGACGGCGCGCATGGGGCCGCCGGCGATGATGCCGGTGCCCGGAGGGGCGCTGCGCAGCACCACCCGGCCGGCGCCGTAACGTCCCTTGACGTCGTGGTGAAGGGTGCGGCCGTCGCGCAGGGGAACCCGGATCATGCCGCGCTTGGCCTGCTCGGTCGCCTTGCGGATGGCCTCGGGGACCTCGCGCGCCTTGCCGGTGCCGAAACCGACGCGCCCGCCGCCGTCGCCGACCACCACCAGGGCGGCGAACGAGAAGCGGCGGCCGCCCTTGACCACCTTGGCGACACGGTTGATGTGGACCAGTTTGTCGAGAAACTCCTGTTCATCGCGCGCCCCGCGATCGCCGCGCGATCCGCGCCCGCCCCGTGGCGGGCGGTCGCCCCGCGGCCCGCGTTCTCCCCGACCGGCTCCTCTGGGTGTCTGTGGCATAAAGCGAACTCCCTAAAAAGACAGACCGACTTCGCGCGCGGCATCGGCCAGGGTCTTGACCCGGCCGTGATAGCGGTATCCCCCGCGGTCGAAGGTCACTTCCTTGACTCCCGCGGAAAGCGCCCGTTCGGCGATCAGCTTGCCGACCTCTCCGGCCGCCGTCCGGTCGGCGCCGGTGCGCAGTTTCTGGCGCATGTCCTTCTCCAGACTGGAGGCGGCGGCCACCGTCACGCCCTGGCGGTCGTCGATGACCTGGGCATAGATGTGGCGTCCCGAACGGAACACCGATAGCCGCAGCCGGGTGCCCATCCGTCGCCGGATGTGGCTGCGCGTTCGCCGCTTGCGGCGCTCCAACAGTGCCTTGGCATTGGCCATGATTTACTTCTTCTTGCCTTCCTTGCGCAGGATGTATTCGTTCTCGTACCTGATCCCCTTGCCCTTGTACGGCTCCGGGGGCCTGAACCGGCGGATCTCGGCGGCCGTCTGGCCGACCCGCTGCTTGTCGGCGCCCGAGACCTGGATGTGGGTCTGGTCGGGGCAATTGATGGTGATGCCCTCGGGGATCGGATAGCGCACCTCGTGGCTGTAACCGAGCTGCATCACCAGGTCCCCGCCCTGGACCTGGGCGCGGTAGCCGACACCGTTGATCTCGAGGTTCTTGGCGAAGCCCTCGGCAACCCCGGTGACCAGGTTGTTGATGACGCTGCGGGCGGTTCCCCACATCTTGCGGGCGCGGATGCTCTTGTTACGCGGCTTGACGACGATCCGCTCGCCGTCCCGGGTGATTTCGACCTCGCTCATCAGGGTCGCGCTGAGTTGGCCCAGCTTGCCCTTGGCGGTAACCTGCTGGCCGGAAATCTCGACGTTGACGTCGCTCGGGATTTCAACGGGGTTTTGGCCGATTCGTGACATGATGGCGTTCCGTCCGTAAAGACTCTAGAAGACCTTGCACAGGACCTCGCCGCCGACGTTGGCGGCGCGGGCCTCGTTGTCCGACATCACCCCGCGCGGAGTCGACAGGATCGAGATGCCGAGGCCGTTGTAGACCCTGGAAAGGTTCTTGATCTTGGAATACACCCGCCGCCCGGGCCGCGAGATGCGGCTGATTTCGCGGATCACCGGATCGCCGTCGTGGTACTTGAGCTCGATCATGATCTCCGAGACCCCGGGGCGGACTTCGTGTTGCGAGTAATTGCGGATGAAGCCCTCGCGCTTGAGGACGTCGAGCACGTTGCTGCGCAGTCTCGAGGCCGGCGCGTTGATCGAGGCCTTCCTCGCCTGCTGGCCGTTGCGGATGCGGGTCAGCATATCGCCTATGGGATCGGTCATCGTCATTCCCGTGTCTCCCCTACCAGCTCGACTTGACCATGCCGGGGATCTGGCCCCTGGACGCCAGTTCGCGAAGAGCGATGCGCGAAAGCTTGAACTTGCGGTAGTTGCCACGCGAACGGCCGGTCTGCTCGCAACGCAGGCGGACGCGGACGGGCGACGAGTTGCGCGGCAGCCGGGCCAGTCGTATCCGGGCGTCGAAACGATCCTCGGGCGACAGCAAGGAATCCTTGACCTTGGCCTTCAACTCGGCCCGCTTGGCGGCATACTTGAGGGACAGCCGCATCCGCTTCTTGTTCCGTTCGATGACGCTCTTCTTAGCCATTCCTCTATTCTCCGTCAGCCTGTTCGGTGGCCTGTGGGATGTCATTTCCATCGGCTTCCTCGGAATCCGCCGCCTTGAGGGCTTCCACGGCGGCCTTCCTGGAGGCTTCCTGGGCGGCCTTCCTGGCCGCCTCCTCGGCAGCCTCGGCGGCTGGGTCCTTGCCGCTGAACGGCATGTCGAACCCCTTGAGCAAGGCCCGCGCCTCGGCGTCGGTGCGCGCCGTGGTGCAGACCACCACGTCGAGGCCGCGGATCTGGTCGACCTTGTCGTAGTCGATCTCGGGGAACACGATCTGCTCCTTCAGCCCCAGCGCGAAGTTCCCGTTGCCGTCGAAGCTTCCCGGGGACACCCCCCGGAAGTCGCGGACCCTGGGCAGGGCGACCGTGATCAGGCGGTCCAGGAACTCGTACATCCGGGCCCGGCGCAGGGTCACCATGCAGCCGACGATCATGCCTTCGCGGAGCTTGAAGGCGGCGATCGACTTCTTGGCCTTGGTGATCACCGGCTTCTGGCCCGTGATCAGGGTCAGGTCCTCGACTGCGCCGTCGATCTTCTTGCGGTCCTGCGAGGCCTCGCCGACTCCCATGTTGACGACGATCTTTTCCAGCTTCGGCACCTGCATCGGGTTCGGGTAGCCGAACTCGGCGATCAGCGCCGGTTTCACCGTGGTATCGTAATGTTCACGCAAGCGTGCCATGAATCGTCAGCTTCCGTTCAAGTGTCGATGACTTCGCCGGACCGCTTGGCATAGCGGACCTTGCGGCCGTCCTTGAGGAACCGATAGCCGACCCGGGTCGGCTTGTCGGTCTTGGGGTCGATGTGGGCAAGGTTGGAGAGGTGGATGGTGGCTTCCTTCTCGACGATCCCCCCGGCCTGCCCCTGGCCCGGTTTGGTATGGCGCTTGACCATGTTCACGTCCTGGACCACGGCCCGGTTGTCCTTGGGCATGACGCGCAGGATCTCGCCCGTCTTTCCCTTGTCCTTGCCGGTGATGACGCACACCCGGTCGCCCTTTTTCATCTTCAGCTTCGGCTTGCTCGCCATCACAGCACCTCGGGAGCCAGGGAAATGATCTTCATGAACTTCTTGGCGCGCAGCTCGCGGGTCACGGGACCGAAGATCCGGGTGCCGATGGGCTCGCCCTGGCGGTCGATCAGCACCGCCGCGTTGCTGTCGAAACGGATCGCCGAGCCGTCGGGGCGCCGGATGTCCTTGGCCGTGCGGACCACCACCGCGCGCATCATCTCGCCCTTCTTGACCCGGCCGCGCGGGATCGCCTCCTTGATGGTGACGACGATGACGTCGCCGACCGAGGCGTACCTGCGCCGCGACCCTCCGAGGACCTTGATACACTGCACCCGCCGGGCTCCGGAGTTGTCGGCGACGTCGAGGATGGTTTCGGCCTGGATCACTGTCGTTTTCCTTTCCCGTTCACCGGCTCTTCAGCCGGCGGTCTCGGGAACCACTTCCCAATGCTTGCGCCGCGAACGGGGGCGGCATGTGCGAATCTTGACCACGTCGCCGACTTTCTTGGCGTTGCTCTCGTCATGGACGGCGAACTTCTTGGAGCGGAGAATGAACTTCTTGTAAAGCGGGTGCATGATCCGCCGCTCGATCTTGACCAGGATGGTCTTGTCCGCCTTGTCGCTGACCACGACCCCTTGCATAACCCTCGCCATGATTCGTGCTCCCTACCTAAGAGGCGCCCTGGGGGGCGCTGCGGCGGCGTTCGCCCTGGATGGTTTTGATGCGGGCGATGTCGTGGCGCACAAGACGCACCCGCGCGGTGTTCTCGAGCTGGCCGCTGGCCCCCTGGAACCGCAGGTTGAAGGCTTCCTTCCTCAGGTTCAGGAGCTGTTCCTTCAGCTCGTCGTCGGTCTTGGCGCGGATGTCGGAGGTATCCATGGGACTAGTCCTCATCGCCCAGGCGCGAAACGAAGCGCGTCTGCACCGGCAGCTTGGCCGCCGCCAGTTCGAAGGCCCGCTTGGCGACCACGCGGCTGACCCCGTCGATTTCGAACATGATGCGGCCGGGTTTGACCCGACACGCCCAGTATTCGACCGATCCCTTGCCCTTGCCCTGCCTGACCTCGGCCGGTTTCATGGTCACCGGGACGTCGGGGAAGATCCGAATCCATACCCGCCCGGTGCGTTTCATGTGCCGCGTCATGGCCCGCCGGGCGGCCTCGATCTGGCGCGCGGTGACCCGATCGGGGCTCATCGCCTTGAGGCCGTAGGAGCCGAAGTTGAGCACGGTCCCGGCCTTGGCCTTGCCGTGGATACGGCCCTTGTGGGTCTTTCGGTACTTGGTCCGTTTGGGGCTGAGCATGGCTTCGTCGTTTTTCCTGATCTAAGCCGGCCACTAGCGCGCCGGTTGCTGTTCGATGGCGTGCTTGTCCATGGCCATGGGGTCGTGAGCCATGATCTCGCCCTTGAAGATCCACACCTTGACGCCGCAGATGCCATACGTGGTCTTGGCCGTGGCGACGCCGTAATCGACGTGGGCGCGCAGCGTGTGCAGGGGCACCCGGCCTTCGTGGTACCACACCGTGCGGGCGATCTCGGCGCCGCCCAGGCGGCCGGCGCAATTGATGCGGATGCCCTCGGCGCCCAGGCGCATCGCCGACTGCACCACGCGCTTCATCGCCCGGCGGATGGAGACCCGGCGTTCCATCTGCTGGGCGATGTTCTCGGCGACCAGATGGGCGTCGATCTCGGGCTTGCGGATCTCGACGATGTTGACGTGGACGTCGGAGCCGGTCATCCGTGAAATGTCGTTGCGCAGCTTCTCGATGTCGGCGCCCTTCTTGCCGATCACCACCCCGGGCCGGGCGGTGTGGATGGTGATCCGGGCTTTCTTGGCGGGACGCTCGATGACGATCCTCGAGACCCCGGCCTGGGCCAGGCGGCGGCGCAGGAACTCCCGGATTTTGAGGTCCTCGTGCAGAAGCACGGCGTAGTTGCTGTCGGCGTACCAGCGTGAATCCCAGGTGCGGACGATCCCCAGACGCAGCCCGATCGGGTTGACCTTTTGACCCATTAAGAAGACTCCTCGTGCTCGCGCACTACCAGCCGCAGGTTGCTGAACGGTTTCTGGATCCGCCCCACCCGGCCGCGGGCCCGCGGGCGCCATCGTTTCATGACCATGTCCCGACCGACGGTGGCCTCGGCCACGAACAGGCGGTCGACGTCGAGTTGGTGATTGTTTTCGGCATTGGCGATCGCCGATTCGAGAATCTTTCTCACGTCGCCGGCGATCCGGCGCCGGGAGAACCGGAGTTCGGCCAGCGCCGTCTCGCACTTCATGCCGCGGATGCCCCCGACCACCAGGTTCAGCTTCTGGGGGCTGACGCGGATGTGTTTGGTGAAGGCCATCGCCTCGTTGTCGGCCAACCGGCGCGGGGATGCTTTCTTGCCCATGATCAGACCCTTCTCACCTTCTTGTCGGCGGTGTGGCCCGAGTAGGTGCGGGTCGGCGAGAACTCGCCCAGCTTTTGGCCGATCATGTCCTCGGTGACCAGCACCGGAATGAACTTGTGGCCGTTGTAGACGCCGAACGTCAGCCCCACGAACTGCGGCAGGATGGTCGAGCGGCGCGACCAGGTCTTGATGACCTCGTTGCGGCCGGCGGCACGGACCTTCTCGGCCTTCTTGAGAAGGTAGCCGTCGACGAACGGTCCTTTCCAAACGGAGCGAGCCACGAGCGCCCTCCTTCTACTTGTTCCTGTGACGGCGGCGCATGATCATCGCATCCGTCTTCTTGTTGCTGCGGGTCCTCTTGCCCTTGGTCGGCTTGCCCCACGGGCTGACCGGATGGCGGCCGCCCGAAGAGCGCCCCTCGCCCCCGCCATGGGGGTGGTCGACGGGGTTCATGGCGACGCCGCGCACCGACGGGCGCTTGCCCAGCCAGCGCTTGCGCCCCGCCTTGCCCAGCTTGATGTTCTGCTGGTCCTGGTTGGAGACGGCGCCGATGGTGGCCATGCACTCGGCGCGCACCATGCGCAGCTCGCCGGAGCTGAGGCGCAACTGGGCGTACCCCTGGTCCTTGCCGATGAGCTGAACGTAGGTGCCCGCCGAGCGGGCGATCTGGCCGCCCTTGCCCGGCTTCATCTCGACGTTGTGGATGATGGTGCCGACCGGGATGTTCTCCATCGGCAGGGCGTTGCCGGGGCGGATGTCGACGTTGCGCCCGGCGATCACCGCATCCCCCGGACGTAGCCGCTGGGGAGCCAGGATGTAGGCCTTGTCGCCGTCCTGGTAGCGGACCAGGGCGATGAAGGCGGTGCGGTTGGGGTCGTATTCCAGCCGTTCGATGGTGCCCGCGACGTCGAACTTGTTGCGCTTGAAGTCGATGATCCGGTAGCGCCGCTTGTGGCCGCCGCCGCGGCGCCGCGCGGTGATGCGTCCGGTGTTGTTGCGTCCGCCCTTCATCCGCAGGCCTTCGGTCAGGGACTTCTCGGGCTTGCCCTTCCACAGGCCCGAACGGTCGACGAGGATCAGCCCGCGGCGTCCCGGTGTCGTTGGTTTGTACTGTTTCAGTGCCATGATCAGATCCCGTCCCCTAGACCCCCGTGGTGATGTCGATCGATTGGCCTTCGGCCAGGGTGACGATGGCTTTCTTGAAGTCGTTGCGCTTGCCGAGCCGGCCGCGGAAGCGCTTGACCTTGCCCTTCTGGCGCAGGGTGTTGACGGCGGTCACCTTGACCTTGAACAGGCCCTCGACGGCGGCCTTGATCTCCGGCTTGGTGGCCCCGAGGGGGACGCGGAAACTGACCTGGTTGAACTCCGAGAGCAGGGTCGCCTTTTCGGTGACGATCGGCGAGCGGATGAGCTCGTAGATCCGGTCCTGGTCCAGGATGACCGGCTTGCCGCCATACTTCTTCATTTCAGGCGCTCCACCAGAGTGTCGACCGCGTCGCGGGTCAGGACCAGGGTGTCGCTGCGCAGGATGTCGTAAACGTTGGCCCCCTGGCTGGGCAGTACGTCCAAGCCGACGATGTTGGCGGCGGCGCGGGCGAAATTGGAATCCACCTCGGCGCCGTCGATGACCAGGGCCTTGGTCCAGCCCAGCTTGGCCAGGCGCTTGGCCAACTCGCCGGTCTTCGGCTTCTTGATCTTGGCCGACTCGAGGACCACCAGCTTGCCTTCCGCCTGCTTCGCCGACAGCGCCGTCTTGAGGGCCAGGCGGCGCACCTTCTTGGGCAGCTTGATGGCATGGCTGCGCGGATGCGGGCCGAAGGTGACGCCGCCGCCGCGCAGGATGGGCGAGCGCGCCGAGCCCTGGCGAGCCCGGCCGGAGCCTTTCTGGCGGTGGGCCTTGGCCGAGGTGCCCCTGACCTCGTTGCGGGTCTTGACCTTGTGGGTTCCGGCGCGGCGCTTGGCGAGCTGCCAGGTGACCGCCCGGGCCAGGATGTCCCGGCGGACCTCGAGACCGAACACCGTCTCGTCGAGGTCGATGTCGCCGGACTTCTTGTTATCGAGGCTGATGACGTCGCACTTCATGGCCGCTTATTCCTTCGCCTCGTCTTCGGCCGGAGCCTCCTCGGCCGGAGCTTCCTCGGCCGGAGCCTCCTCAGGCTCGGCGGGAGCCTCCTCGCCCTGGCCGCGGATCGCCGCCGGGAACGGCACCCCCTCGGGCAGCGGGTGCCGGTGGGCGTCGCGCACCGTCAGGTAGCCGCCCTTGGCCCCGGGGACCCCGCCCTTGACCAGGATGACCCCCCGTTCGGAGTCGGTCGCCACCACCTCCAGGTTCTGGACGGTGGTCCGGGCGTTGCCCATCTGGCCGGCCATCTTCTTGCCCTTGAATACCTTGCCGGGATCCTGGCATTGGCCGGTGGAGCCCAGGCTGCGGTGGTTGATGGAGACGCCGTGGGAGGCGCCAAGGCCTTTGAACCCGTAGCGTTTCATGGCGCCGGCGAAGCCCTTGCCGATCGAGGTCCCGGAGACGTCCACGAACTGGCCGGGGACGAAGTGCTCGACCGTCAGTTCCGAGCCGACGTCGACCATGGCGTCGGGGGAGATCCGGAACTCGACCAGCCGGCGCTTGGGCTCGACCTTGGACTTGGCGAAGTGGCCGCGCATCGCCTTGCCGACGTTCTTGACCCGGGCCGTGCCGCAGCCCAGTTGGAGGGCGCAATAGCCATCCCTGTCCTCGGTCCGCTGGGCCACCACCTGGCAGTTGTCGACCTTCAGCACGCTGACGGGAATGTGGGTTCCGTCGTCGCTGAAGACGCGGGACATGCCGAGCTTGCGGACGATCATACCGGTACGCATGACGCCATTCCCCTACAGCTTGATCTCGACATCGACGCCGGAAGCCAGATCGAGCTTCATCAATGCGTCCACGGTCTGGGGCGTCGGGTCGATGATGTCGAGCACCCTTTTGTGGGTGCGGATCTCGAACTGATCGCGCGATTTCTTGTCGATATGGGGCGAGCGCAGCACCGTGAACCGTTCGATCCGCGTGGGCAGCGGAATGGGACCGCGAACCTGGGCCCCGGTGCGCCTGGCGGTGTTGACGATCTCCAGCGCCGACTGGTCGAGCACCCGATGGTCAAACGCCTTCAGCCTTATGCGTATGTTCTGGTTTTCCATGGCTTCTGTCCATTCGACCGTCAGCGGCGCGGAGCCGCGGCAGGTCCCGTTCGTTCCCTATTCGACGATCGAGGCGACGACGCCGGCGCCAACGGTGCGCCCGCCCTCGCGGATCGCGAAGCGCAGGCCCTCGTCCATGGCGATCG
>CAZWEZ010000072.1:0-19403 GCA_964632795.1 uncultured Thalassospiraceae bacterium
AAGAACGCCAACATCTCGGCCGGCGGCGTGCTGCCCATGTGCCAGGACACCGGCACCGCCATCATCGTCGCCGAGAAGGGTCAGCAGGTGTGGACCGGGGGCGGCGACGAGGCGGCGCTGGCCGAGGGCGTGGCGCGCACCTACACCGAGAGCAACCTGCGCTACAGCCAGGTGGCGCCCTTGGACATGTACACCGAGACCAACACCGGCAACAACCTGCCGGCGCAGATCGAGATCCACGCCGAGGACGGCGACGACTACCGGTTCCTGTTCCTGGCCAAGGGCGGCGGCTCGGCCAACAAGACCTTCCTCTACCAGCAGACCAAGGCGCTGTTGAACCCCGACAGCCTGATGAAATTCCTCGATGAGAAGATCCGCACCCTGGGCACCGCGGCCTGTCCGCCCTATCACCTGGCGATCGTCGTCGGCGGCACCTCGGCCGAGATGACGCTGAAGACGGTCAAGCTGGCCAGCGCCCGCTACCTCGACGGCCTGCCGAGGGCGGGCAACGAGTACGGCCAGGCCTTCCGCGACACCGAAACCGAGGCCGCGGTGCTCCAGATGACCCGCGACATGGGCATCGGCGCCCAGTTCGGCGGCAAGTACTTCTGCCACGACGTGCGGGTCGTCCGGCTGCCCCGCCACGGCGCCTCGTGCCCGGTCGGCATCGGGGTGTCGTGCTCGGCCGACCGCCAGATCCTGGGCAAGATCACCGCCCAGGGGGTGTTCCTCGAACGGCTCGAGACCGACCCCGCCAGGTACCTGCCCGAGGTCGAGGTGGCCGGGCTTGGCGGCGAGGTCGTCGACATCGACCTCACCCGGCCGATGGCCGACATCCGCGCCGCCTTGAGCCGCCATCCGGTCAAGACCCGGGTCTCGCTGAACGGGACGATGATCGTCGCCCGCGACATCGCCCACGCCAAGCTCAAGGAGCGCCTCGACGGCGGCCAGGGACTGCCCGACTACCTCAAGGAGCACTGCGTCTACTACGCCGGCCCGGCCAAGACGCCGGCCGGCTACGCCTCGGGCTCGTTCGGGCCGACCACCGCCGGGCGCATGGATTCCTACGTCGAGGACTTCCAGGCGGCGGGCGGCTCGCTGGTGATGCTGGCCAAGGGCAACCGCTCGCCCCAGGTCACCGCGGCCTGCAACAAGCACGGCGGCTTCTACCTGGGCTCGATCGGCGGCCCGGCGGCCAAGCTGGCCCAGGACTGCATCACCAAGGTCGAATGCCTCGAATATGAAGAGCTGGGCATGGAGGCGGTGTGGAGGATCGAGGTCAGGGACTTCCCCGCCTTCATCGTCATCGACGACAAGGGCAACGACTTCTACGCCGAGTTCAACGCGTCGACCCAGGTCCACGACGGGTGATGGAGACCCCGAGGTCGTGAAACTTCCCGATCCCGGCGACCGCGACGGCGGCCTCTCGCTGGCCGCCGCCCTCGGGGCGCGGCGCACGGTCCGGGAGTTCGCCGACGCTCCGCTGAGCCTGGCCGAGGTCTCCCGATTGCTGTGGGCGGCCCAGGGCGAGAACGACCCGTCGGGCCGCCGGACCGCGCCCTCGGCCGGGGCGACGTACCCCCTCGAGACGGTCCTGGTGGCCGGCAACGTCGAGGGCCTGGAGCCCGGCGTCTACCGCTACCGGCCGCGGGGGCACGAACTGGAGCGAATTTCCGGCGGCGACCCGCGGGCCCGGATCGCCGCCCTGGCCGCCGCCCAGGACTGGATCGCCGAGGCCCCGGCGCTGGTGGTGCTGGGGGCCGTCGCCGCCCGGACCACCGCCAAGTACGACACACGGGGACATCGCTACGTCCTGCTGGAGGCCGGCCACGCCGCCCAGAACGTGCTGCTCCAGGCGGCGGCGCTGGGCCTTGCCGCGGCGGTCGTCGGCGCCTTCGACGACGACGTCCTGAAGGCGACCGTCGGCCTGGCCCGGGACGAGGAGCCCCTGTATATGGTCGCGCTGGGACACCGGCGGTGACGGCGACCACGGCCTCCTGTTCGACGGCCCCGCCGGGGCGCCGTTGACCGTCGCCCTGGCCGATTTCGTTTCCGCCCTTTAGAGTGCCGCCGGGGAGGGAGCGCCGATGACGACATCCGAGGCCGGGCCTTATGCCGGCTACTTCACCGACTCCCTGGCCGAGGCCGACCCCGAGGTGGGGGCCGCGATCCTCGGCGAGCTGCGCCGCCAGCAGGACCAGATCGAACTGATCGCCTCGGAGAACCTGGTCAGCCTGGCCAGCCTCCAGGCGCTGGGCTCGGTGATGACCAACAAGACCGTCGAGGGCTATCCGGGGCGGCGCTACTACGGCGGCGCCGAGTTCGCCGACACCCTGGAGGCGCTGGCCGTCGAGCGGGCCAAGGCGCTGTTCGGCTGCGGCTTCGCCAACGTCCAGCCCCATTCGGGCAGCCAGGCCAACCAGGCGGTGTACCTGGCCCTGCTCGAGCCGGGCGACACCATCCTGTCGATGGCCCTGGCCGCCGGCGGCCACCTCAGCCACGGGGCGGCGCCCAACCTGAGCGGCAAGTGGCTGCGCCCGGTCCAGTACGGGGTGCGCCGCGAGGACGGCCGGATCGACTACGACGAGGTCGAACGGCTGGCCCTCGAGCACCGCCCGAAGCTGATCATCGCCGGCGGCTCGGCCTATCCCCGGGCCCTCGACTTCGCCCGCTTCCGGGCCATCGCCGATGCCGCCGGGTCCCGGCTGATGGCCGACATCGCCCACTTCTCGGGCCTCGTCGCCGCCGGCCTCCACCCCGACCCGTTCCCCCACGCCCACGTCGTCACCACCACCACGTATAAGAACCTGCCCGGGACCCGGGGCGGGATGATCCTGTGTAACGACGCCGAACTGGCCCGCAGGTTCGACGCGGCGGTGTTCCCCGGCATCCAGGGCTCGACCCTGCTCCACGCCATCGCCGCCAAGGCGGTGGTCCTGGGCGCCGCCCTGAAACCGGAGTTCAAGGACTACGCGGCCGCCGTCCTCGACAACGCCCGGACCCTGGCCGCCACCATCGCCGGGCACGGCTTCGAGGTGGTCGCCGGGGGCACCGACACGCCGCTGATGCTGATCGACCTCAGGCCCAAGGGGCTGACCGGCGACGTCGCCTCGGCCCGCCTCGAGGCGGCCGGGCTGACCTGCAACAAGAACGCGGTGCCCTTCGACGAGGCGCCCCCCACCGTCACCTCGGGGCTCAGGTTCGGGGTCTCGGCGGGCACCACCCGGGGCTTCGCAAAGGCCGAGTTCGCCGAGGTCGGCGAGATGATCGCCGCGGTCCTCGACGGCCGCCCGCAAGGCGAGGTCCGCGAGCGGGTCCGCGCCCTGTGCCGGCGCTTCCCCATTTATCCCGGCCTGGACGGCGGCGATGCCGGTTGAGCCGGCGATCCTGGGCGCCTACGTCCTCGCCATCGCGGCGCTGGTCGTCTCACCGGGCCCCGACACCATCATCATCCTGCGCTACACCCTGACCTCGGGGCGCGACGTCGGGCTGGCCGCGGTGACCGGCGTCCAGCTCGGGCTGCTGGTCCACATTACCCTGGCGGTGGCCGGGATCTCGCTGCTGATCGCCTCCTCGGCGGTGCTGTTCAAGGCGGTGGCGGTGGCCGGGGCGGCCTATCTGGCGTGGCTCGGACTCCAGGGGTTCCGCGGCGGCGGGGGGCTGGAGTTGGGCGGCGGCGGGGCGGCGGTGGGCAAGGCCAAGGCGTGCCGCGACGCGGTCCTGTGCAACCTGCTGAATCCCAAGGTGATCCTGCTGTTCCTGGCCCTGCTGCCCAACTTCGTCGATGCCGGGCGCGACGACACCTCGGCCCAACTGGTCTTCCTGGGGGGGGTGCTGATCGTCGTCAACGTGCTGTGGCAGGCGCCGCTGGCCCTGGCCGGCGAGGTCATCGGACGGTGGTTCGACCGGGCCGGGGTCCGGCGCGCGGTGTCGCGCGTCACCGGCTCCATCCTGCTCGGCTTCGCCGCCCTGATGCTTTACGAGCACCTGATCGCCGGGCAATGAGGCCATGGCCATGGACAGCGGGGCCGGTCGGCTGACCAAGCGCTCGGTGATCGTCGCCGGCCACCACACCAGCGTGTCGCTGGAGAACGCCTTCTGGACGGCGCTCAGGGAGATCGCCGGGCGCCGCGGACTGTCGCTCAACCGCCTGATCACCGAGATCGACCGCCGCCGCGCCGGCAACCTGTCGAGCGCCATCCGAGTCTTCGTCCTCGAGGAGATAAATGGTGACAGTATATAGTTTTTAGAGTTAAATGGTGACAGTATATAGTTTTTTAAAAAACTATATACTGTCACCATTTAACTCTAAAAACTATATACTGTCACCATTTATCTCCGTCAATTGATCTTGAACAGCTTCTTGAGCAGGTCCTCGGGCTTGAGCACCTTCGGGGTCTCAGCCGGCGGCGGCGGGGGCGGCGGCGGGGGCAGCGTCTGGCCGCCCTCCGGGGGCGGCGGCGGTGGGGGTTGGGTCGCCCCCTGGCCGCCCAGGGCGCCGGGGATGATTTTTTGCAACAGGCCGCCGAGGCCGCTCTTGTCGAGGACCTTGTCGAGCCCCGGGATCGCCACCCCCTGGCCCAGCAGCTTTCCGGTGTCGAGGTTGACGGTGGGGGCGTCCAGCCGGCCCTTGATGGAGAACGGCAGCACGGTGAAGGTCTCGGTCGCCTGGGTGATGATCAGGGTCAGGATGTTCTTCGACAGGTTCACCTTGCCGGCGACGTCGATCGCCCATTTGGGGAGGTCGACCAGGCCCGCGGCCTGGCCGTCGCCGATGTCGGAGACCAGGCGCAGGTCCGTGGAGCGGGCCACCCCGCGATCGATGGTGAAGGTCCCGGTGAGGTCGGCCGCCCCCTGGCCCGATTTGCCGCCCAGCGCCCCGCCCAGCTTGTTGAGGCCGACCACCAGGGCCATCATCCCGGCCAGCGGCGAACCCTTGGCCCCGGCCTCGACCTTGAGCCGGCGGATCGACATCGAGCCCCCGCCGGCGAGCGCCGAGATCATGTCGGCGGGGCTGTTGCCGTCGGTGGCGAGCTTGAGGTCCAGTTCCATCGCGCCGCTGGCCATGGCCTTGCCGGTAACCGCCCGGAGGACCCGCGCGACGTCGGCGCCTTTCAGGCTCAGCGCCGTCTCGATCCGGGCCGGCTCTGCGGCGGCGAGCGTCCCGGTGCCCTCGAGCGCGCCGCCGAACAGGGTGCCGGCCAGCCGCTGCGCCCGCAGCACGCCGTCGTTCAGGGTCGCCGCCAGATCGGCGGACTCGAGCCGGTAGTTCTGATAGGCGATGGCTTCGGACTTCAGCTTGAGTTGGCCGTCGAAGTCCCGGAGCAGGGACAGGTCGATGGGTTCGCGCGACCACCGTTCGTCGACGATCCTGGTGGCGATCCGGATCGACGATTTCCTGCCCGCCGGGCGGCCGGCGGCCGGCGCCGGCCATGCCGCCGGCACCAGGAGCGCGCCGGGAAGCGGACCGCCGTCCAGCGACGCGGCGCGCTCGGCGGGCAGGAAATCGTCGATCCGGATCGCTCCGCTGACGAGGTCGGCGGCGATCATCGGCCGGATACCGTCGAGGCGCACCGCCACCGTGCCCTTGACGTCGAGCTTGCCGACCTTGACGGCGATCCCGTCCAGGGTCATCGCCGAGGGGCTTCCCTTGAAGGTGGCGGCGAGGTCCAGGGCGCCGAGCCGGCCCGCCGGCCGGTAATCGCTGCCCAGCGCCCGCAACAGCCGGGCCACGTCCTTGTGCCGGGCCTTGACCTCGAGGTCGGCGCCCCCGACCAGGGGCAGCAGGGTCAGCGGGCCGGCGGCGTGGAGCGTCAACCCGGCGGCCTTCAGCTCGAAGTCGATCCGCGGCCTGAACAGGGGGCCCTCGGCGCCGACCTTGACGGTCACCGTGCCCAGCTTCCTGGGCGGCACCGGGGGTTCGATCCCGGCCAGCCTGAACAGCCGCGACAGGTCGTCGGCCCTGGCTTCGAAGCGGAGAGCTTCGATCGACGGCACGTCGTCGAGACCCTTCAGGGTGCCGCTGAGCTTGGCCGAGGCGCCGGCCAGCTTGGCGACGCTGGCCCGGCGCACCTTCAGGGTGTTGTCGAACAGGGTGGCGTCGAGCACGATGTCCTTGATCGAGGTCCCCCGGTAGACCAGGGTCTTGATGTGGCTCTTGAGGTTGGCGTCGAAGCTCCCCAGCACGTCGAGGGCGGCCAGCGGATCGTCTTTCCCGGCGGCGGCGGTCGCCGGTTGACCGGTGGTCTGGCCGGCGGTCTGGCCCTGGGAGCCCCCGGAGGCCGCCCCGGAGGCCGCCGCTGCGGCGGGCAGATAGGCGTCCAGGTTGATGCGGTCGAGCGTCAGGTCGAGGCCGAAGGACGGGCGCTGGCGGACCGCCACGGTGATCCCACCGGTGATCCGCGAGCTGTCGAACTGGAGGTCGAGGTCGCTCACCTCCACCTGGCTGGGGGTGGCGGCGACCCGGCCGGTCAGGGTCAGCTTGCGAAGCCGTTCGGCGGGGACATCGGGAGAGCCGGCGCCGAGCCACCTCAACACCCCGCGAAGGTCGCTGACCGAGGTCTCCACCTCGCCCTCGAAACGGGGCTGTCCCTCTTCGGCGGTGACGAAGCCGAAGACGGCGACCTCGGAACCGCCGGGGAACTGGGCGGCGAGCTGGCTGATCGTGATCTCGCCGCCGGCCAACTCGGCGCTGATTCGCGCCTGGCGCACGATGCCGCCGTACAGGGTGAGCGAAGCCGCCGACACCTTGGCCGAGACGTTGACGCCCGCGGGGAGGACGAAGCCGCCGGGCTTGTTCCCGGCGTCCGGCGCCGCGGCCAGCTTGCTGAGCGGGCGCAAATTGAGGGTGACCTTGGGTTCGCCGTCGGCGGCGGCGGGCGCCTCGGGCTGTTCGGAGGGCTCCGGTTCGAGGCCGGCCTCGGGCATCGCAAGCCAGCGGTCCAGGTTGACGGTGTCGAGGGCGATCTCGGCGGCGATGTCGAGGGTGTCGCCGATTTCCACGCTCAGGGCGCCGGTGGCCCGGGCGTCGCCCAGGCCGAGCACCAGGTCCTTGACCTCGGCGCCCGCCGCCGAGGCGACCACCGACCCCTCGAAGCCGAATTCCTGGGCCAGGAACCCGGGCAGCGGACCAGCCCCGCCGGCGCTCTGGATCAGGCTGGCCAGCCGCTTGCCCTTGCCCTTCACCGTGCCCTTGAACCTGGGCGCCTCGGCGATCTTGAGCAGGATTCCCGAGGCATGGAGGCTGGCCTCGCCGGAGGCCGCCGTGAGGGTCAGCCCGAAGGGCACCGTGCGCTCGTGGATGATCTCGCCGATCGAGACGTCGTAGTCGAAGGGGATGCCGCGGGCGACGATCTTCCCGGAACTGTCGAAGGGGCCGGACAGGGAGGCGGCGGCGATCGTCGCCTGGGTCACCTCCACATGTTCGATGGTGCCCGCGATGTTGTCGCGGAAGATCAGGGTCCCGTATTCGATGACGAAATTGTCCAGCCGCACGTCCGGCCCGCCCCCGGCGTTCCCGCCGCCGGCCGGCTGGGCGGTCCCGCCCGTGGCCGGGGCCTCGGCGTCGGGTTTCGCGGCGGCGGCGAAATCCCAGTTGCGCCGCCCGTCGGCGAGGATCTCCAGTTCGATCACCGGCTCGATCAGCTTGATGGTCTCGACCTGGATCGAGCCGCCCAGCAGCGGCCCCAGCGCGATGCGGACCTCGAGCAGCTTCAGGCTCACCATGTCGGCGGCGGCGGCGCCCTCGACGTTGGCCAGCCGGACGTCCCTGGCGACCAGGGCCGGGGCCGGCAGGATGGTGATCCGGATGTCGCCGTCGATGGCCAACTCCCGTCCGGTGAGGGACTTGGCCTGGGCGGCGATCTCGGCCTTGTAGTCGTTCCAGTCGATCATCCCGGGAACGACCACCACCGCTCCGAGGAGGATGACGACGAGAGCGACCAGGGCGAACAGAACCTTCTTCACGGCATGGGTACCAGTATCGATGCGGGAGACCGTTTCCAGAGCGATAGTAGACTTCGGACGAATGTTCGTCGAGCGATTCCAGGCAAACGGAACCCGCTCCGGGGGAGTCGCGAAGGTCAGACCAGGTCGGCCTCCCAGGAGATCCTGGTGCCCTCCCGGGGTTCGGGGATCACCTGGTTGCGGCCCGCGTTCTTGGCCTGATAGAGGGCCTCGTCGGCCCTCTTGAGGAGGGCCTCCGAGGTCGCGCCCCCGCTCTCGTCGGCGGCGACGCCGATGCTGACCGTCACCCAGACCCCCTCTTTCGAATCGGTTTCGGCGATGGGCCGTTCGGCGATCTTGGCGCGCAGGCGCTCGGCCACCGCCACCGCCACCTCAAGAGAGGTGTCGGGCATCACCACCACGAACTCCTCGCCGCCGTAGCGGGCCGCCAGATCGAACCCGCGGACGTTGCGGGCGATGCGCTGGGCGACCCCGCACAGCGCCTTGTCGCCGATCGCGTGGCCGTGGGAGTCGTTGGTCGACTTGAAGTGGTCGATGTCGATCATCAGCAGGCACAGGGGTTTCTCGGTGTTCGCCATGCGCTGCATGACCGCTTCCAGGTGGGTGTTCAGGTAGCGCCGGTTGTGGAGCCCGGTGAGGCTGTCGGTGAGGGCCAGGGACAGGCTGTGCAGGAAGTTGGCGTGCAGGCGGTCCTGATAGCGTTTGCGCCGGACCTGGGTGCGGACCCGGGCCAGGAACTCCTCGTCGTCCAGGGGGCGGAGGATGAAGTCGTTGACCCCCAGTTCCAGGGCCTTGAGCAGGCGATCCATGTTCTCTTCGCCGCCGATCAGCAGGATCGGCAACAGGCGGGTCTCTTCGCGCGAGCGGAACTGCGAACACAGGCGCAGGGCATCCTCGCTTTCGTCGGCGATGCCGACGATCAGCACGTCGGCGTCGGCCTTGGCCACCTTGTCGACGACACTCCCGGCGTTGGGCCCGGTGTTGGGGAGGACGGTGACGCTGTCGTGATCCCTCGACAGCACCCGGCGGATGTTGGAGGTCTCGATGGGGCTGTCGTCGATCAGCATGATCCGGGCGCTCCCGGTGCCGTCGATGACGACGACGTCGCGGTCGAGGGGAAAGCCCAGCTTGAGGGTGGTTTCCTCGCGCATCCGCCACTGGTCCAGCATCCGCTTCATGCGGATGAGGGAGCGGATGCGGGCGAACAGCATGTCGTCGCTGACCGGCTTGGTCAGGAAGTCGTCAGCCCCGGCCTCGAGGCCCCGCACCCGGTCGGCGGTGTCGCTCAGCGCCGTCACCATGACCACCGGGATGTGGGTGGTCGCCGGGGCGTCCTTGATCCGCCGGCAGACCTCGAAACCGTCCATGCCGGGCATCATCACGTCGAGCAGGACCAGGTCGGGTTCCTGGTCGCCGACCATGTCGAGGGCGGACCGGCCGTCGGGGGCGGTCAGGACGTCGTAGTATTCGCCGCTCAACTTGGCGGCCAGCACCTTGATGCTGGGCAGCATATCGTCGACGATGAGAATGCGCGCCGGCATGGGCGATGCTCTCGTCCTAGTGGTCTAAGTCTAACATATGGCACCCCTACGATGACGTTGCGAGGCTTCCGGACATCGTCGCCGTTTGCCCATGATCGGTAAGTGACGGCGATCACAGGGGGCGGTTTTTTTATTCACCTCTCACCTCCTCGACCATACTCTTGAGGCGTTGCAGGTCGCGGATCACCAGGATGTCCTTCTTGCGCTCGACGATGCCCTTGCGGGCGAGGTCGTTCATCACCCGGGCCACGGTCTCGCGGGTGGTGCTGATCAGGCTGGCGATGTCGCCGTGGATGGGCATCGGGTCGATCACCGCCATGCTGTCGTCGTCCTTCGATTGCACCGCCTCGCGCAGCAGTTCGGCGTGGACCCGGTTGTTGGCGCCCAGCGTGCTCAGCTCCATGATCCGTTCGTTGGAGACCCGCACCACTCCGGCCAGGTTCTTCATCACCTTGAGGGCCATCGGCGGGTGTTTCTCGAGCACCGCGAGGAAGTGGGCGGGGGGCAGGGCGGCGATCAGGCTTTCGCTCAGGGCGACCACCCTGGCCGAGCGGGGCTGGCCGTCGAGCGCCGCCAGCTCGCCGAAATAACTGCCCTCGGGGAGCACGTGGAGGGTGATCCCGCGGCCCATGAAGGAGTAGTTGACCACCCGCACCTGGCCCTGGATCAGGAAGAAGACGTCGGTGGACTTGCTCTGGCGGTCGAAGATCTGCTGGTGGGGAAGGTAGCGCTTGAACCGGCAAAGCCGTTCCAGCTCTTCGAGTTCCTTGGGTTTCAGATCCTTCAGGAGTTCAATCCCCGCCAGCTTGCTCGAAGCGCTATCCGGCACGATCACCCTCCTTGCGGCCCGGTACCCGTGCTACAAGCTAATCCGGGAGATGGCGGGGGCGAAGAAAAAAAGGTTGCCGGGGATGTTATATTGGCGCTGGAAACGGTCGGATGGGTGACATGAGGGATGCGAAAATCGCGGTCCTGTTGCCGTGTTACAACGAGGAGGCGGCGATCGGTTCGGTGGTCCGCGGCTTCACCGACGCCCTCCCGGGGGCCACCGTCTACGTCTACGACAACGACTCCAGCGACCGCACCCGCGAGGTGGCGGCGGCCGCCGGGGCGGTGGTGCGAGCGGAGGGGCGGCGGGGTAAGGGCCACGTGGTGCGGCGCATGTTCGCCGACATCGAGGCCGACGTCTACGTGCTGGCCGACGGCGACGACACCTACGACGCCCCCAGCGCCCCGAAGCTGGTCGAGCTGCTCATCGGGGACAACCTGGACATGGTGGTCGCCACCCGCTCGAGCGACGTCGAGGCGGGCGGGGACGGCGCCTACCGGCCCGGGCACCGCTTCGGCAACCGTCTGTTCACCGGCTACGTGGCCCTGCTGTTCGGTCACCAGTTCACCGACATCCTGTCCGGATACCGGGTGTTCTCGCACCGCTTCGTCAAGTCGTTCCCGTCCTTCGCCCGGGGCTTCGAGATCGAGACCGAGCTGACCATCCACAGCCTGGACCTGCGGCTGCCGGTCGGCGAGGCGGCGACGCCCTACCAGTCGCGGCCCCGGGGCTCGGCGAGCAAGCTGAACAGCGTCCAGGACGGATTCAGGATCCTGGGGACGATCCTGTTCCTGCTCAAGGAGACCAAGCCGCTGCAGTTCTTTTCGACGCTGTTCGCGGTTCTGGCCCTGCTCTCGGCCGGTTTCGGCCTGCCCCTGCTGGTGACCTACGTCGAGACCGGGCTGGTGCCCCGCTTCCCGACCGCGATCCTGTCCACCGGCCTGATGCTACTGGCCTTCATCTGCCTGTCCTCGGGCCTGATCCTGGACAGCGTCAGCCGCGGCCGCCGGGAATCCAAGCAACTCCGCTACCTGTCCCTGCCCTCGATCCGCGAGGCGCTCGAGGAACGGGAGTGATGCCTGGAACAGTTTTTTCAAGACACGGATGAACACGGATGAACACGGATAAAAAAAGAGTGAGTGCGAAATTTAATGACGATCAATAAAGTATAACAACATTATAGTATTCTTATATGATAGGATAATAAATATATTATTTCTATGTTATACGTGTTCATCCGTGTCATTTATCTTATTCTTTACGGCCGCTTCGCCCTCGGCAGACCGGCGACCACCAGGTCGTAGGAGTGGTCGATGAATTCCAGCATCTCGGCCTCGGCGATGGTGCCGTCGATCACCACCGTGTTCCAGTGGCGTTTGTTCATGTGGTAGCCGGGGGTGATCGCCGCGAAGACGTCGCGCAGCATCAGGGCGCGGTCGGGGTCGCATTTGACGTTGAAGCGCAACGGCTCGCGCAACGGCGAGGAGAGCAGGAACATCTTGCCGGCGACCTTGAACACCGCCGTGGTCTCGTCGAAGGGGCTCTCCTCGACGGCGCCCGCCTTGGACAGCGCATAGGCGCGCAGGTCCTCGAAGGTCATTTAATACCAAGGTGCACTGATAATGACCCATAGAGACGGCTTTCCAGGGCTTTCGCCCTTGAGCGTGGCCCGCCGTGATGGCGGCCCATCACAAGGGCCGCGCGACGCTGTCCGAAAGCCTTGGAAAGCCGTCTCTATGGGTCATTATCAGTGCTCCTTGGTATAAGCTCCACCGCGTAGGTGTCGAGCGGCGCGATCTCGTCTATCAACCCGTTGTCCTTCATGAAGCGGGCGAAGCGTTCGTATCTCGCGCGATCCAGTGCCCCCGGGTGCTTGGCGAAATAGGGCAGGGTGTCGCGCCAGGCGCGGCGGTTGAGCTCGTTGTCGAGCTCGGGGCGGCCTTCGATGAACAGGGTCCAGGCCCAGTCGGGGTCGGCGGTCATGAAGGCGATGGCGCGCTCCAGGGCGGCCAGGAAGCGGGGCAGGCGGGGATCGTCGAGGGCGGTGCGACGGGCAAGGAGAATCAGTTCGTCGTACGCCGGGACGCCCTCGTCCTCGACGAAAAACGCCCGGCCGGGGTGGCCGTCGAGGTCCATCTGGTTGAGCTCGAAGTTGCGGAAAGCGCCGATCACCGCGTCCACCTGGCCCGACATCAGCGCCGGCGACAGGGAGAAGTTGACATTGACCAGGGTGACGTCGTCCAGGGTCAGGCCGTGCCTGGCCAGCATCGCCCCCAGCATCGCCTCCTCCATGCCGCCCACCGAATAGCCGACCTTGCGGCCCTCGAGGTCGGCGATGGATTCGATCGGGCCGTCCGCCAGCACGACCAGCGAATTCAACGGGTTGTCGACCAAAGTGCCGATGCGCGCCAGGCCCAGCCCGGCCGCGCTCTGCATGTAGAGCTGGGGCTGATACGAGATCGCCACCTCGGCCAGGCCGGCGGCGACGAACTTGGGCGGGTCGTTGGGGTCGGCCGGGGCGATCAGCTCGACCTCCAGCCCGGCCTCGGCGAAGTACCCCAGCTCGGCGGCCACGAACAGCGGCCCGTGGTCGGGGTTGACGAACCAGTCGAGCAGTACGGTCATCCGCTCGGCGGCGGACGCCCCGGCGGCCACCGTCAGCGACAAGGCCAGCCCGAGCGCGGCGATCAACGAACGCATGTCATGTCTCCTTCATTGGCCGTCGTCGGCAGGGTTGGTCTCGGCCTGCCAGGGCAGAGCCCGGCGCAGCGCCCAGTCGACGGCGAAGTAAAGTCCGACGGCGATGCCGGCCAGCACCACCAGGGCGGCGAACATCAACGAAAGCTGCGAACGGGCGTTGGCGTGCAGCATCAGATAGCCGAGCCCGGCGCTGGCCCCCACCCACTCGCCGACCACCGCCCCGATGGGGGCCACCGCGGCGGCCACCCTGAGCCCCGAGGCCAGCGCCGGCAGGGCGGCCGGGATCCGCACGTGGCGGAGCACCGCCCATCGCCCGCCGCCCATGGTCCGGGCTAGATCCAGCCACCCCGGCTCGGTGCGGCGCAGGCCGTCGAAGAAGGCGGCGGTGACCGGGAAGTAGATGATCAGGGTCGCCATCGCCACCTTGGACGCTATCCCGAAGCCCAGCCAGATGACCAGGATCGGGGCCAGGGCGAACACCGGGATCGCCTGGCTGATCACCAGCACCGGCAGCAGCCAGCGCCGGGCGGAGCGGAAGTAGGCCATGCTCAGGGCGCTGGCCACCCCCAGCGCCGTGCCCAGGAGCAGTCCGAAGACGATCTCCGACAGCGTCCGCAGGCCATGGCCGGCCAGCATCGGGGCGTTGTCGATCAGGCTGGCGGCGACCCGGGCCGGCGGCGGCAGGATGAACGGCTCGACCCCGGTCGCCCACACCACGAACTGCCACGCGGCGACCAGCCCGGCGACGATGATCAGGGGACGGAGCACCCTCACGGCGCCTCTCCGGCGGCCTCGGCGAGCCGCGTCAGCAGCTCCGCCTGGTGGCGCAGGATGTCGGGATCGGCGACGTCGCGGGGCGGCGCCCCGGCCGGCTCGATGGGCGGCCCCAGCCGCGCCGGGCGGCCGGACATGACGTGGACGTGGTGGCCGAGCCTGAGCGCCTCCAGCGGATCGTGGGTCACCAGCAGCACCGTGCGCCCGGCCAGCAGCCCGGCGGCCAGCGCCTGCAGGCGGTGCCGGGTGATGGCGTCCAGCGCCGAGAACGGTTCGTCCATCAGCACCACCGGGCGGTCCTCCATCAGGGTCCGGGCGAGGGCGACGCGCTGGCGCTGGCCGCCCGACAGCGCCCCCGGGCGGTGGTCCGCCTGGGCGGCCAGCCCGACCTGGTCGAGCAGTGCCTTGGCCTGTTCTTCGGTGCCCCGAGACTCGCCGCGCAGGCGGTGGCCCAGGGTCACGTTGCCGAGCACGCTCAGCCACGGCAACAGAAGGTCCTGCTGGCCCATGTAGGCGGCGCGCCCGGCCAGCGGCACACCGTCGCCGCACCTCACCCGGCTGTCCGACCACGGCCCGACCAACCCGGCGACCAGCCGCAGCAGGCAGGTCTTGCCGACCCCGCTGGGCCCCAGCAGGCAGGTCCAGCGACCGGCCGGCAACTCGACGTCCAGGTCCTCGAACAGGGGACGGCCGCCGAAATCGAGGTGGGCGGCGTGGACCGAAACGCTGATCGGCGGGGAGGGGTCTGGAGCGTCCATGGACTCACTATTCCTACGCCGGCATTAACCGGATCAGGTTCAAGGGGTCGTCCCGAAGACCTCTCAGCCGGACACGGGCGTGCCGGCTCCCCCTAGCAGTTTCCACACTATACGATATTACGCCTATCGGCTATAGAGCCGTATCCAAAAGGATGCCCGATCCATGAACCAACGTATCCTGATCGTCGATTTCGGCTCCCAGGTGACCCAGCTGATCGCCCGGCGGGTCCGCGAGAGCGGCGTCTACTGCGAGATCCACCCCTTCAACCTGGTCGACGCCGCCTTCCTGGACGCCTTCGCGCCGGTGGCGGCGATCCTCTCGGGCGGCCCGGCCTCGGTCGCCGAAATCGGCACCCCGCGGGCGCCCAAGGCCCTGTTCGAGCTCGCAATTCCGGTGCTCGGCATCTGCTACGGCCAGATGACCATGGCCGCCCAGTTGGGCGGCCAGGTGGCGGCTTCGGACCACCGCGAGTTCGGCCGCGCCGAGGTCGAGGTGGTGGACGACTGCGCGCTGTTCCACGGGGTGTGGGAGGTGGGCTCGAGGGAACAGGTGTGGATGAGCCACGGCGACCGGGTGACCGGCCTGCCCGAGGGCTTCCGCGTGGTCGCCTCCTCCGCGGGCGCGCCGTTCGCCGTCATCGCCGACGACGGGCGCCGCTTCTACGGCCTGATGTTCCACCCCGAGGTGGTCCACACCCCGCACGGCGCCGCCCTGTTGGAGAACTTCACCCACCGCGTGGCCGGCTGCTCGGGCGACTGGACGATGGCCGTCTTCCGCCGCCAGGCGATCGAGCGGGCGCGCGCCCAGGTGGGCGACGGGCGGGTCATCTGCGGGCTGTCGGGCGGCGTCGATTCGTCGGTGGTCGCCAAGCTGCTGCACGAGGCGATCGGCGAGCGCCTCTACTGCGTGCTGGTCGATACCGGGCTGCTGCGCCACGGCGAGGCCGACCAGGTGGCCGGGCTGTTCCGCGACACCTACAACGTGCCGCTGGTGACGCGCGACGCCGGCCAGCTGTTCCTCGGCAAGCTGGCCGGCATCACCGATCCCGAACGCAAGCGCAAGATCATTGGCGCCACCTTCATCGACGTCTTCGAGGAGGAGGCGGCCAAGGTGGAAGGCGCCAAATTCCTGGCCCAGGGGACGCTGTATCCGGACGTCATCGAATCGGTGTCGTTCGCCGGCGGCCCGTCGGCGACCATCAAATCCCACCACAACGTCGGCGGCTTGCCCGAACGGATGAACCTGGAGCTGGTCGAGCCCCTGCGCGAGCTGTTCAAGGACGAGGTCCGCGAACTGGGCCGCGAGCTGGGCCTGCCCGACGACCTGGTCGGCCGCCACCCGTTCCCGGGCCCGGGACTGGCGATCCGCATCCCGGGCGAGATCACCACCGCCAAGGTCGACATCCTGCGCCAGGCCGACGTCATCTACCTCGACGAGATCCGCAACGCCGGGCTGTATGACGACATCTGGCAGGCGTTCTGCGTCCTGCTGCCGGTGCAGACGGTGGGCGTGATGGGCGACGCCAGAACCTACGACTACGTGTGCGCGCTGCGGGCGGTGACCTCGACCGACGGCATGACGGCCGACTCCTACCCCTTCGACCACGACTTCCTGGGCCGGACCGCCAACCGCATCATCAACCAGGTGCCCGGCATCAACCGGGTGGTCTACGACGTCACCAGCAAGCCCCCCGGAACCATCGAGTGGGAATAAGGACCCCTTGGTATAAGAGGGCTGTCGGTTCGCCGGGGAGGCGTATCCATACCCGCTCCGAGTGCGTACAATGACCGCCGATCGGAGGGGAAGGCGATGAACGTACGCACCATCCTCCTCGCCCTGTCGGTGCTGACGTTGCTCTCGGTCGGGATCGGCGGCGGTGGTTTCTATCTCCACTTCCGCGGCATGGCGGTGGACGAGGCCCGCCAGGACACGGTGCGGACCGCGGTCGTCATGGCGGACAAGGTCTCGCTTTACCTCGACCGCCAGCAACGGGCCTCGCTGGCGCTCGCCGGCTCGCCCCTGCTTGCGGAGGCCCTGGCCCACCCGGACGGGGGTTCGCTGGCCGTCGTCAACACCCTGATCGACCGCCATTGCGGGGCCCTCGCGGCGTCGGTCTGCTACCTGATGGACGGCACGGGGACGACCATCGCTTCGAGCAACCGCGACACCCCGACCAGCTTCGTCGGCAAGAACTACGCCTTCCGGCCCTATTTCCAGGAGGCCCTGGCCGGCCGGCCGGCGATTTACCTCGCCCTCGGCGTGACCTCGAAGAAGCGCGGCATCTATTTCTCCAGCCCCGTCACCGCCCAGCAGGGGACCAAGCGCGGGGTGATCGTGGTCAAGGCCTCCACCGACGACCTGGACGACCTGTTCGCCAACGTCCCGGGCATTGCCATGCTGAGCGACGCCAACGGCGTGGTGTTCGCCTCGAACCGCGACGACTGGGTGTTCCACAGCCTGAGGCCCCTCGAGGAGGTCGAGGCCGAGGCAATCTCGAAGAGCCTCCAGTTCGGCACCGAAACGCCTTCGTGGCTGGGATTGAGCGAGGCCGTCGACGGTCGGGTCAGCGGCCCGGACGGCGCCGTCTACCTGATCGGCGCCGGGAGGCTCGACCTGCTGGCGGGATGGCGGGTCATGTACCTGTTCGACACCGACCTGATCCGCATCCTGGGGTTCGCCGACCAGTCGGGCTACATGATCCTGTCCGGGTTCGGGATCCTGTTCCTGGTCACCTGCTTCGGTGTCGTGGTCCTGTTCAGGACCGGCGCCCGGGACCTGCGCCGGCGCATGGAAGCCGCCCAGGCCATCCGCGAGAGCGAACAGCATCTCCGCAACGCCCAGCGGATCGCCCAACTGGGGATCTGGACCTGGCATGCCGAGACCGACGTCCTCGAGTGTTCGGACGAGTTCCGGCGTGCCCTGGGAAGCGAAGAGGAGATGATCGACAACGCCACCGAAAACTTCATCAAGCTGATTCATCCCGACGACCGCGAGAGAGTCGTCGAGGCCATCGAAAAGACGATCCACGAGCGGGCTCCCTACGACATCGAATACCGCGTCGTGAGACCCGCCGACGGCCGAACGGTGTGGATCCACACCCTGGCCGAGCACCTCTACGACGACCAGGGCAACCTGGTCGCCATTTCCGGAATCGCCCGCGACATCACCGAACGCAAGAGGACGGTCAAGGCCCTGCATGAAGCCAAGGAACAGGCCGAGCTGGCCAGCCGTTCGAAATCGGAATTCCTGGCCGGCATGAGCCACGAACTGAGGACCCCGCTGAACTCGATCATCGGCTTCGCCGAAATGATGGAGGGCGAGTTCTTCGGCCCGTTGGGAGACGACAAGTACCGGGAATACGCCACCGACATCAAGGAAGGCGGGGGGCATCTTCTGAGGATCATCGGCGAAATCCTCGACATCTCGAAGATCGAGGCCGGCGAGATCGACTTCACGGAAGTCGAGATCGACGTCGCCGACGTGGTGGCCGCCTGCGAGAGGCTGCTCAAGGAGCGCGCCGCGCGGGCCGACGTCGCGGTGTCGACGGACACCCCCCAAGACCTGCCAAAGCTGTTCGCCGACGAGACCAGGGTCAAGCAGATCCTCCTCAACCTGCTTGCCAACGCGATCAAGTTCACGCCTCCCCGGGGATCGGTGACGGTCAGTGCCGGATGCGACGGCGACGGAGGCATCGTGGTCCGGGTAATCGACACCGGGTGCGGCATCGCCGCCGAGGACATCCCCCGAGTCCTGGAACCGTTCGAACAGGTGGAAGACATCATGATCCGCTCCCATGAGGGGGTCGGGCTCGGGCTGCCGTTGTCCAAGCGCCTGATCGAGCTCCACGGTGGAACCCTGGACATCGACAGCGTGCCGGGAAAGGGAACCACCATGTCGGTGAGGTTCCCGGCGGAACGCACCATCGCCCGCTGATTCGCCCCCCCCCCCGCCGCCCCGCCCCGGCCGGTCTCGCCGGGAAACGACGCCGGGAAGATTCTCAACACTTTAGAAAGGAAGGTCTTTATTTTTTTCCGAGAACAGGGTTTGATAAAGGGGCCGAAAGGCTTGCGAAAACCCGCGAAGAGAAATTGCTATGACTGTCGGAACCGTCAAATGGTTTAATCCCGCCAAGGGATATGGCTTCATCGAGCCGGAAGATGGGGGCAAGGACGCCTTCGTCCACATCTCCGCCGTCGAGCGCGCCGGATTGACCACCCTCAGGGAGGGCCAGAAGATCGAGTTCGAGCTGGTGGCCGGCCAGGACGGCCGAGCCTCGGCCGAAAACCTGGTCGCTCTCGACTGACCGCCGAAGGTCCTCCCATTCCCCATAGGAGGCCGGAACCTTCCCTCGGCGCCCCCCGCCGGGAGGGCATTTCGTGCGTTCGCGCCGCTCCTTGGTATTAACCTTATTCCTTAGCGGTTCTTTAACGACGGCGCGTGTATTCATGCGGCTGCCGATCCGAACCACCGAAGAGCAGCCGCCGATGAGCCAACGCCGACACCCTTCCCACTGCGACAGGTACCGCCCCGGGCGAGCGCTCGGCCCGACCGGGCGCCCCCTGACCCGTGACGACCTGCCCCCGCCCGACACCAAGCGCTGGGTCATCCGGCGCAAGGCCGAGGTGGTGGCCGCGGTGCGCGGCGGACTGATCACCCTGGAGGAGGCCTGCCGACGCTATCAGCTGTCGGTCGACGAGTTCCTGTCCTGGCAGCACCGGCTCGACGAGCATGGGCTGGCCGGCCTGCGCTCGACCCGGACCAAGGAATACCGCCTCCGCCCCCCCCGGCGGTACCCGGGGCGTTGACGGTCCGCCAACCAGGCCGCTAGTGGCCTG
>CAZWEZ010000073.1:0-18994 GCA_964632795.1 uncultured Thalassospiraceae bacterium
GGACGCGGCCAGCGCGCGTTGCACCGAGCGGCCCCGCGCGATGCCGGCGAGACGGAAGGCCTCGCCCGCGACGTCCCCCCCCGCCACCGCCTCGAGCGGCGTGCCGCGAAGGTCGGCGAGCAGCCCGACGTTGTATTCGAGGACCATCGCCAGACGTTGGTCGCGCGCCGATCGCCAGCCGGTCTCGACTTTGTCCCGGCGGGCCGCCGACAACAGCGCCGGGATGCTCTCCTTGAAGGCGCCGAGCGCCTTTTCGTGGCGGCCCAGGGCGGCAAGGGCGACGGCGGCAATGGCACGCATCTCGGCGACTCCGAAGTCGTCCTCGCCGAACAGCCGCCGGCGGCGCTCCAGCGCCACCTCCATCTGCTCGAGGGCGGCCTGCGCCCGTCCGGCGACGATCAGGGCGGCCGCCCAGTTGACGTTGCCGGCGACGAACCGTTCGAACAGGGCGGCGTCGCCGGCGAGGTTGGCGCGAAGCGCCTCATAGGTCTCCAGCGCCTCGTCGATGCGGCCCCCGGCGACCAGGGAATCGCCGAGCAGCTCCTGGACCTTGGCCCGGGCCGCCGACTCTCGGGGGACGTCGATGCGGTCGAACACCGCGAGCGCGGTGCGGGCCAGCTTTTCCGCCTCCTGGTAGCGCCCCTGCCGGTAAAGGATGTCGCCCAGCTTGCCGATCATGGTGGCGGTGTAGCCGGCCTCGCGGCCATGGGAGCGAAGCGCCGAAAGCAAGGCCTCGCGGATCACGTTCTCCGATTCCAGAAGCCGCCCCTGGAGGGCCAGGTTCTCGGCCAGCTTCGAGGTCAGGAGCTGATACCAGGTGCGAAGCGTCATCTGATCGATGCCGCCAATGATCGCCTCGATACTGGCGGCCTCGGATTCCGAAATATCGCCCAGCGCCCCGGCGAGGATCGCCGCCGCCTCGGCATACTGGCCGCGCGCCGAGAGGATGCCTGCCTCGCCGTAGGACAGGCTGTGGCGGAGCACCTTCCGGGTCGCAGAATCCAGGTGCCTCGACAATTCCCCCATCACATCGTGGCCCGGCCCGAGAACCCGTTCGGCGGCGTCGAAATCGCCGCCTTCGGCGAGAAAGCCCGCCAACAGGCCGCTGACCACGACGAAGAATCCCGGGTCGTAGCCACTGCCTCGGTCGATCGACCTGTTGAACCGGGTCAGCGACTTCTCGAGGGCGGCGATGCCGCGGGAATGGTTGCCGACCATCATCTCGGCGCGGCCCAGGTCCCAAAGCGGCACCCCCAGGCGGGCCTGCGCCTTGGTGAAGTACTGAACGGCGCGGCGGTAGTCGTCGACCTCCTGGCGCGCCCGGCCAAGAACGTTGGCGGCGAGCGCCCGGTTGCGGAAGAACCTGGCCATTTCCGAGGGGTCGGCACCGTCGGGCGGCGGCGTTTCGAGCGTTGCCTTCGCCCGTTCGACCAGGTCGAGGTTCTCGCGGCCCTGGGAATCGAGGATTCGGGTGATGTCGTCGATGGTGCGCGGCGGCGGAACGAACGACTGGCCCCCGAAGGTGGCGGTGACCTGCTTGGCCTCCTCCAGCGACAAGGCCGGCGGACCACCCGTCTGGCAGGCGGCCAGAAAAACTCCGACGCTCACCCAGCCGATTGAGTGGCGTACTTCTGGCCAAAAGCCTGGAAGAATTGACATCATCCCACCTCCCTGCAGTGACCGACGATGGCAAACCAAAGCATGTTATGCGAACAATGTGAAGGGAAGACGTCGATTCCGGGAGGCTCAATAGCTGAAAAGGGTCTACCATCGGATTTTGTAAGGAATGGTCGATTTGCCTGATTTCAGCACCCCATCCCGTAACCTCCGCAATTCCATTCGATGCGTCGAGGAGCCATTTTTCCTTTATCCCGAATAGTCGTCCGTCGGTGTCGAACGGCGACCCTCCTGCCGTCATCCCCGGTGGTAGGGATGGCCCGCGAGGATGCATTGGGCGCGGTAGATTTGTTCGGCCAGCAGGGCGCGGACCAGCAGGTGGGGCCAGGTCATGTCGCCCAGCGAGAGGATCAGATGGGCGCCCTCCAGCACCGATCGGTCGAGCCCGTCGGCGCCGCCGATGACGAAGGCCAGGTCGCGGACACCCGAATCCCGCCAACCGGCCAGCTTGTCGGCGAAGGCGGCGCTGGTCAGTCGCCGGCCCTTGCCGTCCAGCGCCACCACGGTGGCGCCCTTGGGCAGCGCGCCGAGGAGCAGGGCGGCTTCGCGGCGTTTGCGTTCGCCGCTCGACAGGGGACGTTTCTCCTCCACCTCCTTGAGGTCTAAAGAGGGGGTGATGCGGCTGGCGTAATGCTCGTACAAGGCACCCTCGGGGCGGCGACCGGCGCGGCCCACCGCCGCCAGGAGGATGCGCATCGCCCGACGCTCAAACCGAAACCGAAAAGGGCGCTGCCCTTTCCGGTTTCAAAGCCCGCGACCGCGGGCCGCCGCGCCTGAGGGGCACTAGCATGTCACACTATCCTTGTGACATGCGTACACCGAAACAGAAAAGGGCGCTGCCCTATTCTGTTTCGAAGCCCGCGACCGCGGGCCGCCGCTCCTGCGGCGAGCCAAGGGCCACCGGCCCGCCCGGCGCCTGAGGGGCACTAGCATGTCACACTATCCTTGTGACATGCGTACTACGCGCTCAGCCCGGCGGCCGGTTCCGGGGCCGGCACGGCCCACATCTTCTCCAGGGCGTAGAAGTCGCGGATCTCGGGGCGGAACAGGTGGACCACCACGTCGCCGGCGTCGATCAGCACCCAGTCGCACCCGGGCAAGCCCTCGACGGAGATGCGCTTGAGGCCGTTCTTCTTCAGCGTCCTGTTGAGATGGTCGGTCATGGCGCCGATATGGCGTCGGGAGGTGCCGCTGGCGATGACCAGATAGTCGGCAATGTCGGACTTGCCGGCAAGGTCGATGACGACGACGCCTTGCGCCTTGTCGTCATCGAGGGACGTTTCCACCAGCTCGAGCAGCTCGGCCGTCGCCGGTAGCGTCGGTTTCCTTCTTGGTATGGTCGGCTCCTTCTATTCGGTTTCGGTTCGTGTCCTGATCCGCGTCGCCGAGGCGTCGTGAAGCGGGGTCCTGAGGAACACCCACGCCGGGGGCCGCATCATGACCAACCCGGCGGCGCGGGACGGGCGTACCCTGCGGTGCGCGAAGCGGCGCGACGCCGCACTCGACAAGGCCCTGGAATCATACGTCGGACGGGCGAAAACCGCAATGGGGACGGTCCGGAAGATCGCCCGCCAGGACTTCCAGCGCCGGATCTGGAGCAGGTTGTCGGCCCCCATCAGCCACACCAACCGGACCTCGGGTTGGTGGCGTTTGAGGTGGCGCAGGGTGTCGATGGTGTAGCGGGTGGCGAGCCGGCGTTCGATGTCGGAGACCACGATCCGCCCCTCGCCGGCCATCTCCTGGGCCGCCGCCAGACGCTCGTCCATCGCCGCCATCCCGGCCTCGGCCTTGAGCGGGTTGTGGGGCGAGACCAGCCACCACACCTCGTCCAGCCCCAGCAGCTCGAGGGCCAGCCGGGAGATGTGCAGGTGCCCGGCATGGGCCGGATTGAACGAACCGCCAAGCAGGCCGACGCGCCGGCTCATTCTCCTATGGCCGGCACTGGCCGGAGCCGCGGACCACGTACTTGAAGGTGGTCAACTGCTCGACGCCGACCGGGCCGCGGGCGTGCAGGCGGCCGGTCGAGATGCCGATCTCGGCGCCCATCCCGAACTCGCCGCCGTCGGCGAACTGGGTCGAGGCGTTGACCATGACGATCGCGCTGTCCACCCTGTCGAGGAAGGTAGCGGCGGCCTCGGCGTCCTCGGTGATGATGGATTCGGTGTGCTGGGAGCCGTGGCGGGCGATGTGGTCGATGGCCTCCTCGACCCCGTCGACCACCGCCACCGAGATGATCGAGTCCAGGTACTCGGTGTTCCAGTCGGCATCCTCGGCCGGGGTCACCCGGCCGTCGACCGACTGGGTCTGGCCGTCGCCCCGAACCTCGCAGCCGGCCTCGATCAGGTCGCCGACGATCGGCCCCAGGGCGGCCGCGGCGATCCGCGAATCGACCAGCAGGGTCTCGGTGGCGCCGCAGATGCCGGGGCGGCGCATCTTGGCGTTGACGACGATTTTCCGCGCCATGTCGATGTCGCACGCGCCGTCGACGTAGGTGTGGCAGATGCCCTCCAGGTGCTTGAACATGGGGATCCGGCTCTCGGCGGCGATCCGCGCGATCAGCGACTTGCCGCCGCGGGGCACGATGACGTCGATGAAGCCGGTCAATTTCAGCATCTCGCCGACCGCCGCCCGGTCGCGCGTCGGCACCCGCTGGATGGCGGGGGCGGGCAGGCCGGCGGCGGCCAGGCCGGCGCTCAGGCAGTCCATGATGGCGGCGGAGGAATGGAAGCTTTCCGAACCCCCGCGCAGGATCGAGGCGTTGCCCGCCTTGAGGCACAGCCCGCCGGCGTCGGCGGTGACGTTGGGCCGCGATTCATAAATGATGCCGATCACCCCCAGCGGCACCCGGACCCGCGAGATGCGAAGGCCGTTGGGGCGCTGCCATTCGGCCATCACGTCGCCCACCGGATCGGCAAGCCCGGCGATGTCCTCCAACCCCCGGGCCATGGCCTCGATGCGCTCCTGGTCCAACATCAGCCGATCCATCAGGGCCTTGGCCAGCCCCTTGTCCTCGCCCGCCGCCATGTCGATGGCGTTGGCTTCCCGGATGGCGTCCCCGCGTTCCCGGATCGCCGCCGCGGCGCCGTTCAGAGCGGCGTTCTTGACCTCGCTCGAGGCCCCGGCCAGCACCACGGCGGCCGCCTTGGCCCGGGCCCCGATCCGCTTCATCACGGCGGGGATGTCGTCGCCTGTCGCGGTCTGTGCGTCCATCGGTGTCATCGCTTTTCCAGTCACGTCAACACGAGATCGTCGCGGTGGATCATCTCGTCGCGGCCACGGTAGCCGAGAAGGCCTTCGATTTCACCGCTTTTGTGACCCAGGATGAGGCGGGCGTCGGGGGCCGAATAGGCGATCAGGCCGCGTCCCAGTTCGGCGCCGTCGGGCGTTCGGACGATCACCGCGTCGCCGCGCTGGAAGTCGCCCTCGATGGCCACCACGCCGGCCGGCAGCAGGCTCTTGCCCGCCCTGAGGGCGGTCAGCGCGCCGCCGTCCACGGTGATCGCCCCGGCCGGCTCGAGGGTGCCGGCGATCCATTTCTTGCGCGCCGTACGTGGGCTCGCCGAGGACACGAACCAGGTGCACGGCGCGCCGTCTTCCATCCGCCGCAGGGGATGCATGGGGCGGCCGTCGGTGATCGCCATCGAGCACCCCGCCCCCAGCGCCATCCGGGCCGCGGCCAGCTTGGTGACCATGCCCCCGGAGCCGTCGCCGGGCGGCGCGGCGCCGGCCATGGCTTCGATCTCCGGGGTGATGGCGGTGATCTCGGGAATCACCGTCGCCCCGGAGTCCTTTCCCGGATCGGCGGTATGGAAGCCCTCGACGTCGGACAGCAGGACCAGCACGTCGGCGCTGATCATGACGGCGACCCGGGCCGCCAGGCGGTCGTTGTCGCCGAAGCGGATCTCGTCGGTGGCCACCGTGTCGTTCTCGTTGATCAGCGGCACCGCGCCCTGGCGCAACAGCGTGCTCAGGGTGTTCCTGGCGTTGATGTAGCGGCGCCGGTTCTCGCTGTCGTGAAGGGTCAGCAGGACCTGGGCGACGGTCATCGCGTGGTGGGCCAGGGTCTCCTGGTAGGCATGGGCCAGGCGGATCATGCCGGTGGCGGCGGCGGCCTGTTTCTCGTCCAGCTTGAGATCGCCCGCGGGGAAACCCAGGTGACGGCGGCCGACGGCGATGGCGCCCGAGGAGACGATGATGACCTCCTGGCCGCGCCGGCGGCACCGCGCCAGGTCGTCGGCCAGGGACTCCAGCCACTGGCGGTGCACGGTGCCCCGCTCGGGATCGACCAGCAGCGCCGAACCGATCTTGACGACGATCCGGTGGCCCGCCGCCAGGCGGCCCCGGTGATCCTTGGCCCCCGTCATGTCCGGGCCTCCCGGTTCCGGCGGACGGCCGCCATCAGGTCGCCCAGCAGGTCGCCGAGGCCGCTGCCGGCGACCGCGGAAATCGCCGCCACCGGCTTTCCGCCGGCCTCGGCCAGGGCCGTCCGTTTGTTCTCGATGTCCTCGGCGAGCAGGGCGTCGCACTTGTTGAGGGCGATCACCCGGGGCTTGTCGGCGAGGCCGGCGCCGTAGGCCTCCAGCTCCCGATCCACCACCCGGTAGGCGTCGGCCACGTCCTCGACGGTGCCGTCGACCAGATGCAACAGCACCGCGCAGCGCTCGACGTGGCCGAGAAAACGGATCCCCAGCCCGCTCCCCGAGTGGGCGCCCTCGATGAGGCCGGGGATGTCGGCGACCACCATCTCGTCGTCGCCGCGCCGCACCACGCCGAGGTTGGGATGGACGGTGGTGAAGGGATAGTCGGCGATCTTGGGCCGGGCCCCGGAGACGGCGGCGATGAAGGTCGACTTGCCGGCGTTGGGCAGGCCGATCAGGCCGACGTCGGCGATCAGCTTGAGGTGCAGCCACAGCCACCGCTCCTCGCCCGGCCAGCCGGGATCGGCGCGCCGCGGGGCGCGGTTGGTGGACGACTTGTAATGCGTGTTGCCGAAGCCGCCGTCGCCGCCCCGGGCCAGCACCACCCGCTGGCCGGGCTGGTTGAGGTCGGCGATCACGGTGTCCTTGTCGTGGTCCAGGATCTGGGTGCCGACGGGGACCTTCATCACCATGTCGGGGGCGGCGGCCCCGGTGCGGTCCTTGCCCATGCCGTTTTTCCCCGGCTTGGCCTTGAAGTGCTGGCGGTAGCGGAAGTCGATGAGGGTGTTGAGGCCCTCGACGCCGAGCGCCACCACGTCGCCGCCCCGCCCGCCGTTGCCGCCCGCCGGGCCGCCGTACTCGACGTTGGCCTCGCGGCGGAAGGCGGAGCAGCCGGGGCCGCCGTCGCCGCTCTTCACGAACACCTTGGCCTCATCGAGAAACTTCATATCCGCGGCCCGAATCGAAAAGGGGAATGGCCCAGCCATTCCCCCGCATCAAGAAGCGAATGGCCGAAAGCCCGATCTAGGTGGCCGGCTCCACCGCCACGTATGTCCGCCCGGCGGCCTTGTGGTGGAACATGACCTTGCCATCGATCAGAGCGAACAGGGTGTGGTCCCTGCCCATGCCGACGCCGGCGCCGGGATGGAACTTGGTGCCGCGCTGGCGGAGGATGATGTTGCCGGGGATGACGATCTCGCCGCCGAACTTCTTGAAGCCGAGGCGCCGCCCGGCGCTGTCGCGGCCGTTGCGGGAGCTGCCGCCCGCTTTCTTGTGAGCCATCCGATCCTACTCCTCGGTCTTGGCGGCCGGCTTCGGCTTGGCCTTGGGTTTCGCCTCGGGCTTGGCCTTGGGTTTCGCCTTGGGCTTGGCTTCGGCCTTGGGTTTCGCCTTGGGCTTGGCTTCGGCCTTGGGCTCGGCCGCCGTCTTGGGTTTGGCTTCCGGCTTCGGCTTGGCTTCGGGCTTCGCTTTGGCGGGGGCCTTGGGCTTGGCGGCGGCCTTCTTGCCCGACCGGCTGATCTCGGTGATCCTGAGCACGGTCAGGTCCTGGCGGTGGCCGGCCTTGCGGCGGTAGCCCTTGCGGCGCTTCTTCTTGAAGACGATGATCTTGTCGCCGCGGGTCTGCTCGACGACCTCGGCGAACACCGCCGCCTCGGCGACCCGCGGGGCGCCGACGGTGGGCGTCTTGCCGGTCTCGCCGATCATCAGAACGTCGCGGAGCTCGACGGCCGCTCCGGGGTCACCGGCCAGCTTCTCGACGACGATCATGTCGTCGGGGGCGACCTTGTACTGCTTACCGCCGGTTTTGATGACAGCGAACATCCTGGTCCCGATTCAGCCATACCAAAAAGGCCCGCAGGCACTGCCCCCACGGACCGCCGGAAGGGCGGCACTATACCCTCTGGAAGCCGGTTGTCAACGAGGATCGGAAGGCCCCCCGCACGGCGGCGCGCCGGCTTGCGGGGGCGCGGTCTTTGGGCTACTCTCCGCGCCCCCGACCACGGAGGGGTGCCAGAGTGGTCGAATGGGGCGGTCTCGAAAACCGTTGTGCCTTTACGGGCACCGTGGGTTCGAATCCCACCCCCTCCGCCATTGCCACCACCGGGTAAATTCTCCATTGCCGGAACGGCCAGGACGTACCCGCAGGCGAGTGATGATTCGTTCGACCGAAAAACGCTTCCTGGACATCCGCTATCCCCTTCCCCTGTGAATCCAGATGCCACGAATCGCCAACTTAACAAGTGGTATCGTTGGTGGGGGCGGGTTTCCACCATCGCCCTCGACCGGGCGGCGGCTTCGAAATACGTCAACGCCTTCAGGGAGGGGACCAGATAGGCCATGGAGCCGCGCCTCCTATGGTTTAGGTCATCTATTCCATAAGGCGATGAAACATCTATTGTTCAGGGTTACGCCCCGTGCTTGAGTAGAAAAATTACACCCTGCGGGACTGCCGACGCGCCGATGGCGCCGACGCCGGGAGAACGATCATGCACGAAACCCAGGCCCGGGGGAAACGCCGCCGCCGCCGGCCGGCCGAGGCCGCGGACCGCCCCCAGGGGCCGCCGCCGCCGGTGGGGGGCAGCTACCGGCCGCTCACCGAGACCCAGCTCGGCGAGGTCCATCGGGCGGCCTTGCAGGTGCTGGAACGCATCGGGATGAGCGATCCGATCCCGGAGTTCCTCGACATCGCGCTCGACAGGGGATGTTTCCTCAACCGCCACGGCCGCCTCTGTTTCCCCGCCGCGCTGATCGAGGACATTCTCGCCCGGGCGGCGAAGAGCTTCGTTCTCCATGGCCAAAAACGGTCCCGGGACATCGAGGTCTCCGGCAGCACCGTGCATTACGCGACCGGCGGCATGGCGGTGACGATGCTGGACCTGGAAACCCGCGCCTACCGCCCCTCGACGCTGCAGGACCTCTACGATTCGGCGCGCCTCGTCGATACCCTCGACAACATCCATTTCTTCAACCGCATGATGGTCCCCACCGACATCGCCGACCCCTACGAGGTCGACCTCAACATCGCCTTCGCCTGCGCCAGCGGCACCTCCAAGCCGATCGGCATCGGCTTCGCCCTGCCCGACCACGTGGCGAGGATCACCGGGATGCTCGATCTGATCGTGGGCCGCGCCGGCGGCTTCCGCGAACGCCCCATCGCGATCTGCAACTGCTGCATTTTCGTTCCCCCCCTGCGCTTCGGCGCCGACAACAGCCGGGTCATGCTGGCCGCCATCGAGGCCGGCTATCCGATCAAGATGCCCAACGCCCCCCAGGCCGGATCCACGGCCCCGGCGGCGCTGGCCGGAACCCTGGTCCAATCGACGGCCGAGATCCTGGCCGGGGTGGCGATGGTCAACATGGCCAGGGAAGGCCACCCGGTGTTCTTTTCCAGTTGGCCGTTGGTTTCGGACCTGCGCACCGGGTCCTTCTCCGGGGGCGGCGGCGAGGGGGCCCTGTTGGCCGCCGCCGCCGCCCAGATCGGCAACCACTACGGCCTGCCCACTTCGGTGGCCGCCGGGATGACCGACGCCAAGATGCCGGACATCCAGTCCGGGTTCGAAAAGGGGATCACCAACGTCCTGGCGGGGATGGCGGGGGCCAACTCGATCGGCGAATCCATCGGCATGATGGCCAGCCTCATGGGGTGTTCGCTGGAATCCTTCGTCCTCGACGACGACATGCTGGGGATCGCGCGCCGCGCGATCCGCGGCATCGAGGTCACCGAGGAGACCCTGTCGGTGGACGTCATCGAGCAGGCGGTCCTCGGCCCCGGCCATTACCTGGACAACGCCCAGACCCTGGCCCTGATGAAGACCGAGTACGTCTACCCGGGGATCTCCGACCGCACCTCGCCCGGCGAATGGGAGGCCAAGGGGTCGCCGTCGATCCTCGATGCGGCCCGCGAAAGGACCCGCAAGATCCTCGCCACCCACCATCCCGACCACATCCCCCCGGCGACCCTCGAGGCGATCCGGGAGAAGTTCCCGATCCGCCTCGCCCCCGCTCCCTAGAGCGGAAAAAATCGTTCCCGGACCCTACAGGAAGCCGTTCCCGCCCTCGCCGCCGTCGGGGGTGAAGTCCTCCTCGTCGAGCGCGAACAGGGTGTCCATGTAGGCGAATTCCTTGCGCAGGCCGCGCCGGGCCAGCAGCTTAGTCTGGGCCGCCTCGGGGAGGTCGGTGAAGCGGAAGGCCCCCTTATCGATCAGCAGGTCGATCAGGTCCTCCAGCACCCGGGCCAGGGCCAGGTCGGATTCAACGAAGTCGCGCCGGGCCGCCGATTCGGGGTGGTTCTTGTGGAGGAAATCGACCAGTTCAGGGTCGTTGGGCCGGATCTCCTCGGCGCCCTCCTTGATCGGCTTATTGAACACGGCGCTGATGTTGCCCTCGGCGTCGCGTTTGACGAAAGGCATCGTCAGGGCCTCATACCAAGGAGCACTGATAATGACCCATGGAGATCGCCTCGGCGTGCCGCCGGAGGGCGTTGAGGCGCCTTGACGATGGCACCGCATCGCCGGCGGCTTTCCTCTTACCCGGCGGGACGCCGAGGCGATCTCTATGGGTCATTATCAGTGCTCCTTGGTATTACTCGGACTTCCAGGCCTCGACGCGGGCCATGACCTCGGCGATCTCCTGGTCCGACAGCTTGTCGAGTTGGGTCTTGCGGTTTTTCTCCGCCTCCTTGTGCCCCTGGCGGGCGGCCAGGGTGACCCAGAACAGGGCCTCGCGGTCGTCCTTGTCGACCCCCTCGCCGCGGGCGTAGCGGACGCCGATGTGGTTCTGGGCCTTGGCGTATCCCTGCTTGGCCGCCATCAGGAACCACCTCGCGGCGGCCTTCTTGTCGACCTCGCCGGCGACCCCGTCGCGGCTCAGCTTGCCCATGTTGTACTGGGCCTTGGCGAACCCCTGCAGGGCCGCCTTCTCGATCCACATGCGGGCCTTGGCGTCGTCCTGGGGGACGCCGTGGTCGTGCAGGTACATCTTGCCCAGCGTGTACTGGGAGCGGGCCAGGCCGATTTCGGCGGCGCGGGTCATCCAGCCCACCGCCTGGTCGTGGTCGTAGTCCTCCTCGATGCCGAACAGGTAGCTGCTGGCCAGGTTGTGGAGCGCCTCGGGCATGTCCTGCTCGGCCGCCTTCAGCCACCACTGGGCGGCCTTGGCCTTGTCGGCTTCCACCCCCCTCCCCTCGTCGTAGAGGATGCCGAGGTTGTATTGGGCGCGGGCGTCGCCGGCCTCGGCCAGCGGTTCCCAGATCTTGCGGGCGGTCTCGAAGTCGGTGCGTTGGTAGGCGGCGTGGCCTTCCTCGAAAGTGCCCCCGAGGGCCGCCGGGGCGAGAGCCGACACCAACCCCGCCGCCAGCCACAGGACCATGACGGCCCCGGTGATGGGTCGTAGCAGTGGCTGCGCCTTCATCGTCTTTTCCAATCCTTAACCAGCCACCACCGGCAGCTTCGACAGCCGCGCCCGCAGCATCTCGATCAGGCCCTCGATGCCGTGCTTCTTGAGCAGCGCCGCGAACTCGGCCTTCTGGGTGACCAGCATCGAGATGCCCTCGACCACCACGTCGATGATCACGTAGCTGTCGCCGTTCTTGCGGACCCGCCAGTCGACGGCTATCGGCTTGCCGTGGTCGGCTTGGTGCATGCGGGTGCGCACGAAGATGTCCTTCTTGCCGGTATTGACGGTCTTGACGACCTCGAAGGTCTGGCCCGAGTAGCCGCCGAGCCGGCCCGAATAGGTCTTCAGGGTCCACTGGCTGAACAGGTTCTGGTAGTCGGACTGCTGGACCGGCGACATCTTCCGCCAGTGCCGGCCGACCACGTAGCGGCCGATCACCTCGAGCGCGAAGCCGTTGCGCAACAGGACGTGCAGGCGGGCCTCGCGCTCCTCCAGGGTCGTGGTGTCGTCGCGCAGCACCTCGAGCGCCTGATCGGCCAGGGCCAAGATGAACTTCTCCGCCTCGGCGTCGCCGGCGCCCAGCGCCGGGGCCGGAAGAGCCACCACGGCGCCGACCAGCGCCACCGCGATCAAGCCAGGAAACCTTCTCAAGCGAACCCCCAGTACGTTGCCGTTACCGCCGCCGATTATCACAAGTTCCTCGGTCCAAGGCAACACACGGCGAGGACGGGGGGGAGGAGCTTCAGGGCAGGTCGGCGAATACCACCTGGCAATCGCCTAACGCCCTCAGCATCACCTCGGGCTCGCCGAGGACGACGCTCTCGCCGCGTCCTGGTGGATGGCTAGTACCGACTTTCAGAATTCCCGGCCGATTTTCCCGTCCACCGACAGTTCCCCGCCGCCACGCAAGAATACGGCGAAGGCGAGGAACGCCCACATCAGGGTATACTCGTAGCCTCCATTGGCCATGAAGAAGCCGTTGGCCAAGTGGACCTGGACGGCTGCGACCAGCAGCAGGATGAACGCTGCCGCCGCCGCCGGCCGGGTAAACAGGCCGAGCGCCAGCAGCAGCCCGCCGAAGAACTCGACGCCGCCGACCAGGTAGGCCAGCGGCAGCGCCGGCTCGAGGCCGATCTTGGAGAAAAAGCCGGCAACTCCCTCGATGTTGCCGCCGAACAGCTTCTGCGCCCCGTGGGGGACCAGCCACAGGCCGGTGACGACGCGGATCAGGGGATAGGCCAGCCACGAAAGACGGCCGTACAGGCCTTCCATGAAGGGAAGGTAATATCTTGGGGGCTGAGCTTGATCGGTGTTCATGGCTGAATCTCCTCACATCCGGTCGCGGCCGTGGGGCGCGGTGAAGTCGATGTCCGGCCCCTTGGCGACGACGCCGCTGGGGTTGACCGCCAGTTGGCTGCCGTAATAGTGGCGCTTGATCTGCTCCATATCGACGGTCCCGGCGACGCACGGCACCTGGTAGAGGTCGCGCGTGTAGCCCCACAGGTTGGGGTAGTCGGCGAGCCGGCGCTGGTTGCACTTGAAGTGGCCGACGTAGACGGCGTCGAAGCGGACCAGGGTGGTGAACAGCCGCCAGTCGGCCTCGGTGATCCGCGAGCCGGTCAGGTAGCGGCGGTGGGCGAGGCGTTCCTCCAGCTCGTCGAGGGTCTCGAACAGGGCCTCGAAGGCCTCCTCGTAGGCCTCCTGGGAGGTCGCGAAGCCGGCCCGGTAGACGCCGTTGTTGACCTGCTGGTAGACCACCGCGTTAACGGCGTCGATGTCGTCTCTCAGGTCCTCGGGGTAGAAGTCCGCGGTCGAGCCGGTGAGAGTGTCGAAGGCGCCGTTGAACATGCGGATGATCTCGGAGGACTCGTTGTTGACGATGGTCCGCCGCCGCTTGTCCCATAGCACCGGCACCGTCACCCGGCCGCTGTAGTCGGGCCGCGCCTTGGTATAGACCTGGTGCAGGTAGCGGGCGCCGTTGACCGGTTCGCTGGCGCCGCCGAAGGTCCAGCCGTCCTCCAGCATCAGGGGATCGACCACCGACACCGATACCACCCCTTCCAGCCCCTTGAGGCAGCGCAAGATCAGGGTCCGGTGGGCCCACGGGCAGGCCATCGCCACGTACAGGTGGTAGCGTCCGGCCTCGGCCTTGAAGCCCGAGGCGCCGTCAGCCGTCACCCAGTCGCGGAAGGCGCTGTCGGCGCGCACGAAACGGCCGCCGGTGGCGGCGGTGTCGTACCAGCCCTGTTTCCACACGCCGCCGGCCAGGTAACCCATGGTATTCCTACACCTCAGGCGACCAGCTTGGCGGCGATCCCGGCCACGTGGCGGCCCTGGAAGCGGGCGATCGTCAGCTCGTTGGCGCTCGGTTGGCGGCTGCCGTCGCCCCCGGCCAGGGTCGTCGCCCCGTAGGGCGTGCCGCCGCTGATCTCGTCCATGTTGGTCAGTTCCTGGCACGTGTAGGGAACCCCGACCACCACCATGCCCTGGTGGAACAGGGTGGAATGGAACGAGGTGATGGTGGTCTCCTGGCCGCCGTGCTGGGTGGCGGTGCTGGCGAACACGCTGCCCACCTTGCCGGCCAGGGCGCCCTTCATCCACAGGCCGCCGGTCTGGTCGAGGAAGTTGCGCATCTGGGCCGCCATGTTGCCGAACCGGGTCGGGGTGCCGAAGATCACCGCGTCGTAGTCGGCCAGTTCGTCGGGTTCGGCGATCGGCGCCGCCTGGTCCACCTTGAGGCCCGCCTTTTCGGCCGCTTCGGCGGGCATCAGTTCGGGAACCCGCTTGACGGTCACCTCGACGCCGGCGACCGATCGCGCGCCCTCGGCAACGGATTCGGCCAGGGTCTCGACGTGGCCGTAGCTGCTGTAATAGAGAACCAATACCTTGGTCATGTCTGCTTTCCTTCGTTTCCACCGCAATACGGAAAATTTCCCTTGTCACTCAACGTAGGCATCGGGAACCATGTGGACAATCCCGTCGAATGGAATAAGATTGTTTCTCTACAGGAAACAATAAGGGGGTTCGGTGATGGACAACCTGTCCGCCCTGGCGGTCTTCGCCAGGGTCGTCGAGGCCGGGGGGTTCTCGGCCGCGGCGCGCCAGTTGGGGCTCTCCAAGTCGGCGGTCAGCAAGCAGGTGTCGCGGCTCGAGGACCGGCTGGGGGCGCGGCTGCTCAACCGGACCACGCGTCGCCTCAGCACCACCGAGGTCGGCGCCGCCTTCTACCAGCGCTGCCAGCGCATCGTCGCCGAGGTCGAGGAGGCCGAGCTGGCGGTCAGCCGGCTGCACGGCGAGCCCCGCGGCACGCTCAGGGTCAACGCCCCGATGTCGTTCGGCATCCTCCACGTCGCCCCGGCCCTGCCCGGGTTCATGGCCCTTCATCCCGAGTTGCGGGTCGACATGGTCCTCAACGACCGTCAGGTGGACCTGATCGAGGAGGGCTTCGACGTCGCCGTGCGCATCGCCCGGCTGACCGATTCGAGCCTCATCGCCCGCAAGCTGGCGCCCCTGCGCCAGGCGGTCTGCGCCACCCCCGAGTACTGGCGGCGGCACGCCATGCCGGCCCGCCCCGAAGACCTGGCGGGACACAACTGCCTGCTCTACACCTACCTGCCGAACCCCGGCGAGTGGCGCTTCCGGGGACCCGAAGGGCCGTTCACGGTGTCGATCTCGGGCAACCTGCGCGTCAACAACGGCGACGCCCTCAAGGAGGCGGCGCTGGGCGGGCTGGGGGTGTTCCTGGGGCCGACCTTCATCGTCGGCGAGGAACTGCGCGACGGCCGGCTGGAAGCGGGGCTGGAGGAGTTCGCCGAGAACGAAGGGGCGATCTACGCGGTCTTTCCCCACAGCCGGCACCTGTCGGCCAAAGTCCGCGCCTTCGTCGATTTCCTGGCCGAGCGCTTCGCCCCCAGCCCCTACTGGGACGCCGGGCAATGATAGGGTGGGCGGCCGTTCAGGTGTGGTATTCCCTGGCGTTGCCGACGAACAGGGCGGCCCAATAGACCTGGGCGCCGACCGCCCCGGCGGGCAGCAGCACCCAGGTAACGTCGAAAAGCGACAGGACGAGGACGATCAACCAGAAATCGGCCCGGGCCAGTTCGCGAAAGATGAAGACCGCCCATTGGAGCGGAGTTTCCGGGACCGGGGACGCACCATCCGCCTTCGCCTTCGCCTTCGCCTCCGCCGCCGCCGGCTGCTCGGCTTGGCGGGCCTTGTCGCGGGCCTCGACGATGAAGCCGACGATGTAGTTGATGGTGCCGCCGGCGGCGGCGATCAAACCCAGCCACAGCCACAGCTCCTCGCCGCTGTGGCGGCTCGCCCCCAAGCCGAGGGCGGCGAAAAAGGCGGAATGCACGACCCAGTCGACGAAGCTGTCGAAGCGCATGCCGAACTCGGAGCACTGATTCTTGAGACGGGCGATCTCGCCGTCGCAACTGTCGAACACGTAGGCGACCACCAGCATCAGCGACCCGGCCAGGGTCCAGGCCCACTCGCCCTGCGCCAAGGCCAGCGCGCAGCCGAGGCCGAAGACCATCGATAGGCTGGTCACCTGGTTGGCGCTGATCGGCAATCGGGCAAGATGCGGGGTCACCCGCGCCGACAGGTGGCGGATCAGGGGAAGCCTGTTTCCCGAAAAAGACATTGAGCCTGAATTCACTGATTCGACAATTCCTGATGAACCGATCGACGATCCTGACGGGGACGGCAGGGCGATGCAAGATGCCTGTCAACAAGCTACCGTCCCTCGCGCCACCACGCCGCCATCAACGTGCCCAGCACCAGGACCAGCAGCAGCGGCCCGGGCAGCAGGGGGGCCAGGGCGAGGCCGGTGACCGTGTAGGCGCCGTTGCGGCGCAGGCCGATCCAGCCCCGTCCCGAGGTGTCGCGTCCCGGGCGGGTGCGCCGGACCTCGGGCAGGCCGTCGGCGATCCAGGCCACGCCGCCCCCCGTGGCGGCGGCCGCCGGGGCCAGCCGTTCCGCCGTCGCCCGCAGGTCCGACAGCTCGAGCGGGTTGAGGGCGCCGGCCGCGGCCAGCGCCCGGTGGCGGCCGTCCTCGATGCGGTAGAGGCCGGGTTCCCCGGCCGCCACGCTGGCTTTGCCGTCCTCCAGGGGGACCGGGCGCGACTCTCCGGAGGGGACGGTCAGCGTCACCTCGGGGATCCCGGGGCCGAGGCTGCGCCGTTCGATGATCAGGCGGCCGTCCTCGATCCGCGCCCGCAGCGCCTCCTCCTCCAGGTCGGGCTCCTTCATCAGCCAGTGGGCGAGGCGGCGCAGCAGTTCACCCTGGGGGCCGCCGCCCTCGAAGCCGCGCGCCCACAGCCAGATATGGTCGCTGGCCAACAGCGCGATGCGCCCCTTGCCGACCCGGTCGAGGATCAGCAGCGGGGCGCCGCCGTCTTGCCCCATGAGCACCGAGCCGCGGCGGGCCTCGGTCTCGATGAGGCGGAACCAGCGGCCCCAGCGGTCCTCGCCGGGCAGCGTCGCGGTCACCGGGTGGCGGCGCCCGAGGTCGGTGATCGCCGGCACGAACCCCCTTTCGAGCACGCCCCCGGTCGGCGCCGCCGGCATCACCGCCCCCAGCGGCGTCCTGAACAGCGAGCGCGGGCCGGCGAACTCGGGCCCCACCGCCAGCAGGACGGCGCCGCCGCGGCGCAGGTAGCCGACCACGTTGTCGAGATAGGACTCGGGCAACACGCCGCGCATCACGTAGCGGTCGAAGACGATGAGGTCGAAGTCGTTCAGCTTGTCCTCGAACAGCTCCTGGACCGGGAACACGATCAGCGACAGCTCCTTGAGCGGCGTGAAGTTCTCCTTTTCCGGCGGCCGCAGGATGGTGAAGTGGACCAGGTCCACCGAGGGGTCCGACTTCAGCAGGTTGCGCCAGGTCCTCTCCCCGGGGTGGGGCTGGCCCGAGACCAGCAGCACCCGCAGGCGGTCGCGGACCCCGTTGATGCTGACCACCGCCCGGTTGTTGATGGTCGACAGTTCGCCGGCCACCGGCTCGGCCGCCAATTCGATCACCGTCGATCCGGCGTGCTCGAGGGTCAACGCGAAGCGGGCGGAGCGACCGACCTCGACCACCGCCTCGCCGGCCTCCACGCCGTCGATGGCGAAGCGGACCCGCGCCGTCCCGGGGAGGCCGCCGCGCGGTCTGTCCTCGATGCGGTAGGCGACCTCGATCTGCTTGCCGACGATGCCGTATCCGGGCGCCTGCTCGACCACCAGGCGGCGGTCGTGCTCGGCCGGCGAGCCGGTCAGCAGGACGTGCAGCGGACCGCCGCCGGCCGCCGCCGCCGGGTCGGCGGGGAGGTCGTGGACCTGGCCGTCGGTGATCACGACGACGCCGGCCAGGCGGCGGGCGGGGACCTCGCCGAGGGCCCGGGCCAGGGTCTCGAACAGGCGGCTGTCCTCGCCCCCGCTCGGGGTCCGGACCTCCCGCACCTCCAGGTCGGCGAAGCGCGACAGCCGCTTCTTCAGCCTCGCCAGGGCACCCTCGCCCTGCTCCCGGCGGCCGCCCACCGACTGGCTCGGCGAGCGGTCGAGCTGCTCGCCGACCAGCCGCGGATCGAGGAGGCCCAACGCCAGCACCGCCAGGGCCGCGGCCCGCAACGCCACGCCCCGCCCCCGGCGCGCCGCGGCCACGGCGAGGAGGAGCACGGCAACCGCCACGACGGCGGCCACCGCCGGCCACGGCAGCAGCGGCGCCCAACTCATACCAAGGAACACTGATAATGACTCATAGAGATCGCCTCAGCATCCCGCCGGGCAGGAGGAAAGCCGTCTCTATGGGTCATTATCAGTGCTCCTTGGTATCAGGCCGCCGCTCACCGGCCCAGCCTTTCCAGGATCGCCGGCAGGTGGACCTGGTCGGACTTGTAGTTGCCGGTGAGCACGTACATCACCAGGTTGACGCCGAAGCGGTACGCCATCTCGCGTTGCCGTTCGCCGCCGGGGACGACCGCGTACAGCGGCCGCTGGGCGTCGTCCATGGCCCACGCCGCGGCCCAGTCGTGGCTGCCGGCGATGATCGGCGAGACCCCGTCGTTGAGCCGCCCGCCGGCCCGCTCGACCCACACCGTGTCCCCCGTCCAGCGCCCCGGGAAGTGGTCCAGCAGGTAGAAGGCCCGGCCCAGGACGTGGTCCGGCGGGATCGGCGACAGCGGCGGCACGTCGAGCCGCCGGGCCAGCTCCCTGAGACCGACGGTCGGTCCCCCGCCGCCCCCCTGGCGGGTGTCGAAGAGGATGGTGCCGCCGCCGCGCAGGTAGGCGTTGAGGCGGCTGACGGCGGCGGGCGAGGGCGGCGTCTGGCCGGCGCTCAGCGGCCAGTAGATCAGCGGGAAGAAGGCCAACTCGTCGATCCCGGGGTCGATCCCCATGGGCTCGCCGAGTTCGGCCGCGGTGCGGCGCCCGACGATCACCCCCAGGCCCCGCAGCCCGGCGCGGCTGGTGTCGTCGATCCGGGGGTCGCCGGTGATCATGTAGGCGAGACGGGTGTGGAGGCT
>CAZWEZ010000074.1:0-18477 GCA_964632795.1 uncultured Thalassospiraceae bacterium
CCAGGCCCCGCCGGTCGCGGGTCAGGGCCAGCACCATGCCCATGGCCAGGGCCACCGCCAGGGCCGACGAGCCGCCGTAGGAGATGAACGGCAGGGTCATCCCCTTGGGCGGGATCAGGTGGACGGCCGAGGCCATGTTGATGATCGCCTGGAGGCCGAACTGGACCAGCAGCCCGGCCACCGCCAGCAGCACGAACAGGTCCTCGCCCTTGAACACCCGGGCCAACCCGCGCAGGACCACGAAGGCGAACAGGCCGACCACCAGCAGGCACAGCACGAGGCCGAACTCCTCGCCGGCCACCGCCAGGATGAAGTCGGCGTGGGCGTCGGGCAGCACGTCCTTGACGCGGCCCTCGCCGGGGCCGCGGCCGAACAGCCCGCCGTTGCGGAAGGCCTCCAGCGAGCGGGTCACCTGGTAGCCGTCGCCGACCGCCGGGTCGAGGAAATGATCGATCCGCGAGCGCACGTGGTCGAAGGCGAAATAGGCGGCGACGCCGCCGCCCAGGAAGACCATGGCCAGGGCGGCGACCAGGGCCAGCGGCAGCCCGGCCAGGAACAACTGCACCCCCCACACCGCGGCGACCACCACCGCCATGCCGACGTCGGGCTGCAACAGCAGCAGCCCGACGACCAGCGCCAGCAGCGCGGTGGCCACCCCGTAGCCGGGGAAGCGGTCGTCCAGGCGGCGCTCCGAGAACAGCCAGGCGGTGATCACCGCGAAGACGGGTTTGATGAACTCCGAGGGCTGAAGCGAAAGGTCGCCGAAGCGCAGCCAGCGCACCGCGCCCTTGATCTCCACACCCAGCCACGAGGTCGCCGCCACCAGGACCAGGGCGAGGACGAAACCGACCACCGCCATCCGCCGCACGCCGCGCGGCGACAGCAACGAGGTGGCGGCCATCACCGCCATCGCCAGGGGCAGGAACACGAACTGGCGGCGCGCGAAGTAGAAGGTGTCGAGCCCGAAGCGCTCGGCCACCGGCGGCGAGGCGGCCAGGGTCAGCACCGCGCCGATGGCGGCCAGCGCGGCCAGGGCGGCCAGCATCCAGCGGTCGATGGTCCACCACCAGCGGCCGACCAGGCTGGTGTCGGTGCGGGCGTAGGTGCTCATGGCCGGCCCTCCACCAGCGCCCGGAAGGCGTCGCCGCGGGCCTCGAAGTCGGCGAACTGGTCGAACGAGGCGCAGGCCGGCGACAGCAGGACCACTGCGCCCGGTTCCGCCATCTCCCGGGCCCGGGACACCGCCGTGGTCAGATTCCCGCAGCGGCTGAGCGCCGTATCGTCGCCGAGGAAGGCGGCGATTGTCCCGGCCGCCTCGCCGATCAGGAAGGCGTGGGCGATCCGCCCGAGGTGGGGCCGCAGGGCCTCCAGCCCGCCCTCCTTGGCCCGCCCGCCGGCGATCCAGTAGACCCGGTCGTGGCAGGCCAGCGCCTTGGCCGCGGCCTCGGGGTTGGTCGCCTTGGAGTCGTTGATATAGGTCACGCCGTCGATGACGGCGATCGGTTCCTGGCGGTGGGCGAGGCCGGGGTAGGTGCGGATCGCCCCGGCCACCACTTGCGGATCGAGGCCGGCGGCGCGGGCGGCGGCGTAGGCGGCGGCGGCGTTCTGGTGGTTGTGCTGGCCGGGCAAGGCGGCAACCGGGTTCAGGTCCAGCACCGCCTCGGCCGTGCCGGCGGTGTCGTCGGTCAACATGCCGTCCACCGCGTAGACGCCGCCGGCGGCCCGGCGGCTCCCCGATACCGGGATCACCAGCGGCCCTCCCCCGATCTCGAGATCGTCGCGGATCGCTTGGGACTGGGCGTCGTCGATGCCGACCACCGCCGTGCACGACGCCCCCTGGCCGAGGAAGATCCGGCGCTTGGCGCGGACGTAGCCGGCCATTGAGCCGTGGCGCTCCAGGTGGTCGGGGCTGAGGTTGAGCAGCACCGCGACGTCGAAGGTCACCGACGGGCACAGGTCCAACTGATAGGACGACATCTCCAGCACGTAGAGGCCGTCCTCGCCAAGGGGTTCGAACTCCATCACCGGGACGCCGATGTTGCCGCCGACCTCGGCCCGCCGTCCGCCGGCCTCGAGGATATGGCCGATCAGCGCGGTGGTGGTCGACTTGCCGTTGGTCCCGGTGATGCCGATGAAGGCGGCCTGGCGCTGGGCGCGGGCCAGAAGCTCGATGTCGCCGATCACCTCGCACCCGGCGTCGCGGGCCAGGCCGACCACCGGGTGGGGCCGGGGATGATCGAGCGGGATGCCGGGGCTGAGGACCAGCGCCGCCGGGCGCCGCCAGTCGCAGCCCCCGAGATCGACCATCGCCAGGCCGCCCTCGCGCGCCCGGGCGCGGACGCCGTCGTCGTCGTCCCACGCCCACACCTCCGCCCCGCCGTCCCGCAGCGCCCGCGCCGCGGCCATCCCCGAGCGGCCGAGTCCGAGGACGGCGACGGGAAGATCGGCATAGGAGCTGAGATCTATCATCGTTACCTCAGCTTCAGGGTCGACAGGCCGACCAGGGCCAGGATGGCGGCGATGATCCAGAACCGGATGACGATGGTCGCCTCGGCCCACCCCTTCTTCTCGAAGTGATGGTGCAGCGGCGCCATCCGGAAGACCCGCCGCCCGGTGAGCTTGAACGACACCACCTGGACGATCACCGACGCCGTCTCCAGCACGAACAGGCCGCCGACGATGGCCAGCACCAGTTCGTGCTTGGTGATCACGCTGACCGCGCCCAGCGCCCCGCCCAGGGACAGCGCCCCGGTGTCGCCCATGAACACCTTGGCCGGCGGCGCGTTGAACCACAGGAACCCCATGCCGCCGCCGACCAGTGCCCCGCAGAACACCGCCAACTCGCCGCTGCCCGGGACATGGCTGAGCTGCAGGTAGCCGGCGAACACGCTGTTGCCGACCAGGTAGGCGATCAGGGCGAAGACCCCGGCGGCGATCATCACCGGCCCGATGGCCAGCCCGTCGAGGCCGTCGGTGAGATTGACCGCGTTGGAGGTCCCGACCATCACCACCACCGCCAGGACGACGAACAGCCAGCCGAGGTCGACCAGCAGGTTCTTGAAGAACGGCACCGCCAGCGAGGTGCTCAACTCGCCGGGCATCAGCAGCATGATCCACAGCGTGGCGATGGTGGCGATCGTCACCTGGACGGCCAGCTTGAGCTTGCCCGGCAGGCCGCTGCTGTCGTGCCGGGTCACCTTCAGGTAGTCGTCGACGAAACCGAGCCCACCGTAGGCGGCGGTCACCCACAGCACCACCCAGACATAGCCGTTGGTGAGGTCCGCCCACAGCAGGGTCGCCACGCTTATCGCCAGCAGGATCATGAGGCCGCCCATGGTCGGCGTCCCCTGCTTGGTGATCAGGTGGCCCTCGGGGCCGTCGGAGCGGATCGGCTGGCCGCCGTTCTGGCGGCTGCGCAGGTGTCTGATCAGGTAGGGCCCGAACACGAAGCTGAGGATCAGCGCCGTCATCACCGCGCCCCCGGTGCGGAAGGTCAGGTAGCGGAAGACGTTGAGTACGCTGAACTGGTCGGCCAGCGGATAGAGGAAGTTGAACAGCATCCGACCTCTCCTTAGCCGTTCCCGGCGGCGCGCTCGAGAAGCGCCCGGACGATCTTGCCGGTGCGGCTGCCCAGCGATCCCTTGACGGTGACCACGTCGCCGGGACGCACCGCCGCCAGCACCAGCGGCGCCAGTTCCTCGGCGGTGGCGGCGGAGCCCCCGCGCATCGCCTTGGGCAGGGCGTCGGCCAGGCGGGCCATGTCGGGACCCGCGGTGAACACCAGGTCGATGCCGTTCTCCTCCAGGGGCGCGGCCAGGGCCTCGTGGAACCGTCCGCCGTCCTCGCCCAGCTCCAGCATGTCGCCGAGCACGGCGATGCGCCGGCCGCCGGGGCCCGGGCGCGCGGCGCCGAGGACCTGGATGGCGGCGTTCATCGACACCGGGCTGGCGTTGTAGCTTTCGTCGATCAGCTCGAAGCCTCCTTCGGCGGTATCGATCGTATGGCGCCGCCCCCGGCCCTCGATCGCGCTCAGCCCGCCGAGCGCGCGGGCGGCGGCGGCCACCTCGCCGCCGGCGGCCTCGACCGTGGCCAGCACCGCCAGGCTGTTGGTTACCCAGTGGCGGCCCGCCAGGCCGACCCGGTATGACAGCGCCCGGCCGGCCACCACCGCCTCGACGTCCGAGCCCTCCTCGTCCATCGCGAAGTCGCCCAGGCGGACCTCGGCCCGGTGGTGGGCGCCGAAGCCGATGACGGCCGCCGCGCCGCGGGCCCGGGCGGCGTCGGCCAGGCGGTCGAAATACGGGTTGTCGCGGTCGAGCACCGCCGTGCCGTCCGCCTCCAGGCCGGCGAACACCTCGGCCTTGGCCTCGGCGATCTCGTCGAGGCCGGCGAAGAAGGCGCCGTGGACCGCCTCGACGGCGGTCACCAGGGCGACGTGGGGACGGGTCAGCCGGGACAGGGGCTCGATCTCGCCCGGGTGGTTCATGCCCATCTCGAAGATCCCGTAGGCCGTCTCAGGGGGCATCCGGGCCAGGCTCAACGGCAGGCCCCACTTGTTGTTGAGGCTTCCCCGGCTGGCCGCGACCGGGCCTTGCCCGGCGAGGACGCACCCCAGCACCTCCTTGATCCCGGTCTTGCCGACGCTGCCGGTGACGGCGATGACGCGCCCCCCGGTACGGACCCGGGCCGCCGCCGCCAGGTCCTCCAGCGCCTCCAGGGTGTCGCCGACCATGACCACCGGCGGCCCGCCCGAAACGCCGATCGGCACCCGGTGGACCACCGCCGCCGCGGCGCCCGCGCTCAGCGCCTCGGCGACGAAGCCGTGGCCGTCGTGGTGGGGGCCGACGATGGCCACGAACAGGTCGCCGGGCTCGACGGTCCGGCTGTCGATGGACACCCCGCTGGCCTCGAAGGGGGTCTCGCAACGGCCACCGGTGGCCGCCGCCGTGGCGGCCGAGGTCCACAGGACGTCCTTGCCGCCGGCGGTCATTTCGCGCTCTCCCCGAGCGCCTCGGCGACGACCTCGACGTCGTCGAAGGGCCGCACTTCGTCGCCCACGGTCTGTCCGCTCTCGTGGCCCTTGCCGGCGATCACCAGCAGGTCGTCGGGGCCGAGGCGGCCGACGGCGTAGACGATGGCTTCGCCCCGGTCGCCGATGTCGCGGCCTCCCGGGCAGGCGGCCATGATCTGGCGGCGGATCGCGGCGGCGTCCTCGTGGCGCGGGTTGTCGTCGGTGACCACTACCCGGTCGGCCAGCTCGCCGGCGATCCGGCCCATCTCGGGGCGCTTGCCGGGATCCCGCTCCCCGCCGCAGCCGAATACCACCACCAGCCGTCCCCGGGCATGGGGGCGGAGCGCGCCGAGGATGCTGGCCAGGGCGTCGGGGGTGTGGGCGTAGTCGACGTAGACGCTGGCGCCGTTGGCGCGGCGGCCGGCCAGCTGGACCCTGCCGGGGACCCCTTCCAGGGTCTCCAGGGCGGCCACCGACTCGCCGACGTCGCCCCCGCAGGCGACCACCAGGGCCAGGGCGCACAGCGCGTTGTCGGCCTGGAAGCCGCCGACCAGGGGCAGCATCGTCCGGTAGCGCCGGCCCATCACGGAGAGCTCCAGACGCTGGCCGCCGGCCTCGGCCTCGGCGCCGATCAGGCGGACGTGCTCGCCGTTCCGCCCGTAGCCGATGACCCGCTGGCGGCGCACCTCGGCGGTCCGGGCGAGGGCCGGGAAGGGTTCGGCGTCGGCGTTGAGGACGGCGCTGCCGCCGGGCTTCATGACCTCGGTGAACAGCCGCGTCTTGGAGTCCAGATAGGCCCGCATGGTGCCGTGGTAGTCGAGGTGGTCGCGGCTGAGGTTGGTGAAGGCGGCCGCCGTCACCTGGATGCCGTCGAGGCGGTACTGGTCGAGGCCGTGGCTCGAGGCCTCCAGGGCCAGGCACTGGACGCCGGTGGCGGTCAGCTCGGCGAGGCGGCGGTGGAGTTCGACCGGGTCGGGGGTGGTCAGGTTGGCGGCAAGGTGGCGGTCCGGCGCGGTGATGCCGAGCGTTCCCAGGCTGGCCGCCCGGAAGCCCAGCCGGATCCAGATCTGGCGGGCGAACGAGACCACCGAGGTCTTGCCGTTGGTGCCGGTGACGGCGGCGACGATGGCCGGCTGGCGGCCAAAAAACCGCGCCGCCATGAAGGCGAAACGGCGGCGGGGGTTGTCGTCGGTGAGCAGCGGAACCGGAGGCGTCGTCGGCTCGATCCGGGTCCCGGGCGGGGCCAGCACGCAGGTCGCGCCGCGGGCCACCGCCTCGGCGATGAAGTCCCGGCCGTCGGCCTGGGAGCCGGGCAGGGCGGCGAACAGGAAACCGGGTTCGACGCGCCGGGAATCAGACGTCAGCCCGGCGATCTCCGTGGTCCCGATTCCGGTTGCCTGCGTCACCTCGGCGTAGTCTCCTTCCAACAGCTCATCGAGTCTCAATTCGCTGCTCCCGGGTGCTCTCGGGAGCGGCGCCCAGCGAGGCCAGGAGGGGCTGGCCGGACGCCGCCCCGTCGTCGTCCTGGCGTGGCCGGATGCCGTCCAGCGAGGCCATCCGGCGGACCATGCGGCGGACCATCGGCGCCGCCACCCAGCCGCCGGTGGCGTAGTTCAACGTGCTCTGGTTGCCCTTGGGTTCGTCGATCATGACCATGACCACGTAGCGCGGCGCCTCGATGGGGAAGGCGCCGACGAACGACGAGATCAGGGCATCGCGCCGGTAGCCGCCGGCGATCAGCTTCTCCGCCGTCCCCGTCTTGCCGCCGACCCGGAAGCCCCGGGCGTCGGCCTTGCGCCCGGTGCCGTTGCGCACCACCAGGCGCATCAGCCGGCGCATCTGGCGCGAGGTCTCCTCGCTCAGCACCCGGCGCCCCGCCGGCGGCGCCTCCGCGGTGCCGGCGAGCAGGGTCGGCGGGCGGTAGACGCCGCCGTTGACCAGGGTGGCGACGGCGACCGCGACCTGCAGCGGACTGACCGCGATGCCGTGACCGTAGGCGATGGTCATGGTGTTGATGTCGCGCCACCGGGGCGGGGTCAGGGGCACCCCCACCTCGGGCAGCTCGATGGCCGCCCGGCGCAACAGCCCCAGCCGGCCCAGGTAGTCCTGCTGGGTCCGGGTGCCGACGTCGATGGCCATCCTGGCGGCCCCGATGTTGGACGAATAGACCAGGATCTCGGGCACCGACAGCCACCGGTTCTTGCCGTGGTAATCGGTGATGGTGAAGCGGGCGACGCGGATCGGGCGGCTGGCATCGTAGCCGTCGCCGAGGGTCACGGTGCCGCTGTCCAACGCCATCGCGATGGTGAACAGCTTGAAGGTGGAGCCCATCTCGTAGACCCCCTTGGTGGCCCGGTTGAAGCCCGCCTCGCCGCCCGCCGTGGCCGGCAGGTTGGGGTCGAAGTCGGGCAACGAAACCATCGCCACCACCTCGCCGCTGGCGGCATCCAGCACCAGCCCGGCGGCGCCCAGGGCGTCGAACTCGGCGATCACCGCCGACAGCTCCCGGCGCAGCATGTACTGGACCCTGAGGTCGATCGACAGCCGCAGGGGATCGGCGGCGCGCCGCAGGAGCTGGTCGAAGTGGCGCTCGATGCCCGAGATGCCCCGGCCGTCGACGTCGGTCAGCCCGAGGACGTGGGCCGCCGCCCGGCCGTGGGGGTAGACCCGGCGTTCGGAGCGCTGGAAGAACAAACCCGGGATGCCGAGCCGGTTGACCGCGAACTGCTGGCGCGGGGTCAGGTTGCGGCGCAGCCATACGAAGCTTCCCGCCGACTTCAGCTTGGCCAGCGTCCGCTCCCGGTCGAGGTCGTCGAGCACGGTGACCAGGAGGTCGGCGGCGGCGGCGGCGTCGAGCACGTCGCCGGGGTCGGCGTACAGCGAAACCGTGGGCAGGGTGGTCGCCAGGACGACGCCGTGGCGATCGACGATGTCGGCCCGTCCGGCGCTCGGCGTGGTCGACGGCTCGGCGCGGACCACCCTCGGTTCGGTGGCGTTGCCCGGCGAGGTCAGCTCGACCAGCCGGCCGCCGATGACCAGGAAGGCCAGGGTGAGGACGGCGGCGGTCACCAGCAGCCGGTTGCGGCCGGTCTCCATGGCCTGTTTGCGGACCCCCTCCAGGCGGACCCGGGGCACGGCCGCGAGCGGCGACGGCGGCGGCGTAGGCTTGCCGATGTTCATCCGCCGGCCACCGTCTCGGTGCGCATCGGCAGCAGGTCGATGGCCCCGAGCTGCTCGGGCTCGATCGGCGTCAGCCCGAGGTAGCGGTCGCTCAGGACGCGCAGCCGGTCGGGGTTGTTGAGATGGCTCCATTCGGCGTTGAGCACGTGGATCGCCTGGCGGTCGGCGGCGATCGAGCGGTTGAGGGCGTCGAGTTCCTGCTCCAGGTCCTGGACCTGGTACTTGACCGAGAACAGGGCCAGGCTCAGGATCCCGGCCAGCAGCAGGGCAAGGGCCGTGGTGTGCCGCATCACGCCGCCCTCCTGTGGTCGTCCGGCCACGCCGGGGCGTCGGTCCGCTCGGCCGCCCTCAGGCGCCCCGAGCGCGACCGCGGGTTGGCCGCCACCTCGTCGGCGGTGGGCCGCACGGCGCCGCGCCGCAACAGGCGGAAACTGGGCCGCCGTGCCGCCCCGGGCGGCTCCGGCAGGTGGCGCGAGGGACCGGGCCGGGCGCCGCATCGCGTCCTCAGGAAGTCCTTGACCCGGCGGTCCTCCAGGGAATGGAAGGAGACCACCGCCAGGCGCCCCCCGGGGGCCAGCAGTTCTTCCGCCGCGACCAGGCCGCGTTCGAGCTCGCCCAGTTCGTCGTTGACGTGGATGCGCAGGGCCTGGAAGGTGCGGGTGGCGGGGTCGATGCCCCCCGGCCGCCGCGCGACCACCCGGCGCACCACCTCGGCAAGCTGGCCGGTGGTGGTGATCGGCGTCCGGCTCCGCACCTCGACGATCGCCCGGGCGATGCGCCGCGAGGCGCGTTCCTCGCCGTAGCGGTGGATGAGGTCGGCAAGCTCCCGTTCGCCGAGGGCGTTGACCACGTCGGCCGCCGTGGTCCCGCCGTCGTCGTCCATGCGCATGTCCAGCGGCCCGTCGGCGGCGAACGAAAAGCCGCGCCGGGGATCGCCGATCTGCATCGAGGAGAGGCCGATGTCGAAGGCGACGCCGTCCACCGGCCCGACGCCGGCCCCCGCGAGGAGCCGCGCCATGTCGCCGAAGCGCCCGTGCAACACGCACAACCGGCCCGGATAGCGCCGCCCGAGATCGCCGCCCCGGGCCACCGCCCGGGAATCGCGGTCGATGCCCCACACCGTGCAGGCGGCGGCCTCGAGCAGGGCCCGGGTGTAGCCGCCGGCGCCGAAGGTGGCATCCACGTAGACCGCGCCGTCGCGCGGCGCCAGCACCTCGATCACCTGGCCCAGCATGACCGGAGTATGGGACGGCGACGCCATCATCGGTCTCCGCCGGTCGCTTCGGGAGTATCGACGGTCAGTTCCTCGTCGATCACGGTCCGCGAGGCGGCCTCGACCTCCAGGCCCGCCTTCTCGGGGCTCCAGATGAGGAAGGAATCGCCCATCCCGACGAAGGCGGCGCTTTCCGAAATGCCGGCCTGGTCGGTCAGGTCGCGGGGCAAGACCAGCCGGCCGCCGTCCTCGAAACGGATCAGGCGGGCGCGGCCGAAGACGCTCATGCTCAGCGCCCGGCGCTGCTTGGAGAACTTGGGAAGCTTGCGGATACCGGCCTTCATGGCCTCCATCCACTCGACGGGACAGGCCTCGATCGCCCCCGGGTACTCCAGCGACGGGAACAGGTAGAGGGCGTTGTTGTGCTGGCCCTCCAACTCGGCGCGGAAGGGGGCGGGAACCGACACCCGGCCCTTGCCGTCGACCCTGTTCTCGAACGTCCCTGCGAAGAGCGCCATCGCGGCCTCTTTCGGTTGTTTCCCCCCTCGTGCGGCGTTCGGCGCAACGCCTGGGGCGCCTTGCCGCCGAGAGGCATGCCATGACCTGTTTCGGGATATCATGGGATACCATGGGTGTCAACGGGATACTATGGCATTACTTGGGTTAACAAAGTCCTTACAACAAGCCTCCCGTGGGACCACTACATTTCGCGGTGGCCTATCAGAAAATCACAAAGGATTGTGAGGATGAATTTGACGACAGGATTTTGGCGAAATTGTGTTCGTTCTATGTTCTTTTTGTGGTTATTTGGGACCGCGCGGGAATCGGTGTAATCCCCGGACACGGATTGGGACGCCCATCGGTGTCTCTTGGACCGGCCCGGCGATCGACTTGGGCTAAATACGCGCCAAGAAATAAAGGGGCCAGACGGCCTGTAAGCCGGGTTCTGTCCCCACGCCGGAGCGCGGGGGATGGCCATTCATCTGGGACGCCCGTTACCGGACGCCTCGCGCGACCGACCCGGACGGCGGCGCGGGAACCCGCTTCGCCGGCGATGCGGCGGTACCGTCCCTACTTGGTCTTGCTCCCGGTGGGGTTTGCCGTGCCGCCCCCGTTGCCGGGGGCGCGGTGCGCTCTTACCGCACCCTTTCACCCTTGCCCTCCGTCGCCGAGGCTTTGGAGGGCGGTTTGCTTTCTGTGGCACTTTCCCTGGGGTCGCCCCCGCCGGGGATTACCCGGCACCGTGTTCCCGTGGAGCCCGGACTTTCCTCCCCCGCCGCGCCCGAGGGCACGTGAAGGCGGCCATCCGGCCGTCTGGCGCCGATAAGGGTAGTCCGTTCACCGTCCCCGTCAAGGGGAACCGGCGATCAGCCGTCGCTGCTGAAGATGGAATCCCAGCGGCAAATATGGGAAAGTAAATCCCGCCCGGCGTAATCAGGGAGCACTAACGCCATGAAAGAGAACCAATCCTGCGGCAACTGCCGGTTCTGGCATGCGGCGTGGAAGTTCAAGCGCAAGACCCAGCCCGACGGCGTCAGGACTCCTCTCGACGTCCCGGCCGCCATCAAGAAGAACGCCGAACGCGGGCTGTGCCGGCGCTACGCCCCCCACGCCAGCGCCCTGACCACGGTGTGGATGGAGACCAAGGTCATCGACTGGTGCGGCGACTACGATCAAATGGCCGAAGACGACGTTTGATGAAAACCGTCGAGCTGGCGTCGGGCGACAGCGTCCCGGTCCTCGGCCTGGGGACCTGGGGGATGGGCGAAGCCGCGGCCCGGCGCACCGAGGAGGTGGCGGCGCTGCGCCTCGGCCTGGACTTGGGGATGACCCTCATCGACAGCGCCGAGATGTACGGCGAGGGCGGCGCCGAGGAGGTGGTCGCCGAGGCCGTCGCCGGGCGCCGCGACGAGGTCTTCGTGGTCTCCAAGGTCTATCCCCACAACGCCTCGCGGCGGGGCGCGGTGGCCGCCTGCGAGCGCAGCCTGCGGCGCCTGAGGATGGAGTGCATCGACCTCTACCTGCTGCACTGGCGCGGCTCCCATCCCCTGGCCGAGACCATGGAGGCCTTCCAGCGGCTGCGGCGCGACGGCAAGATCCGCCACTACGGGGTCAGCAACCTGAACGCCGAGGACATGGAGGAACTGTGGGCCGTCGACGGCGGCCCCGGGACCGCCGCCAACCAGGTGCTCTACAACCTGTCGCGGCGGTGGGCCGAATGGGACCTGCTGGCGTGGTGCCGGGAACACGGAGTCCCGGTGATGGCCTATTCGCCCCTCGAGCAGGGCCGCGCCTTCGGCGGCCGGGCGCTGCGGGCGGTGGCCAAGCGCCACGGCGCGACGCCGACGCAGGTCGCCCTGGCCTGGGTGCTGGGCCGCGACGGGGTGATGACCATCCCCAAGGCGACCCGGCCCCGGCACGTGCGCGACAACCGGGCGGCGCTGGACCTGCGCTTGAGTGACGACGACCTGGGGGAGCTGGACCGCGACTTCCCGCCGCCGGCGGGACCGAGCCGGCTGGAGATGCTGTAGCATGGCCGAACCCTTCGACCTGGTGGTGCTGGGCGGCGCCTGCATGACCGCGGGCGGCCTGGCCGAGACCGATATCGGGCTCCGCGACGGCCGCATCGCCGCCATCGGCGAGCTGGCCCGGGCCAAGGCGGCGGAAACCTTCGAGGCCCGGGGCCTCCACGTCCTGCCCGGGGTCATCGACAGCCAGGTCCACTTCCGCGAGCCCGGCAACGAGCACAAGGAGGACATTACCACCGGCACCGCGGCCGCCGCGCTGGGCGGGGTGACGGCGGTGTTCGAGATGCCCAACACCGACCCGCCGACGGTTACGGTGGCCGCCCTGGCCGACAAGTGCCGCCGCGCCAAGGGCCGGGCGTGGACCGACATCGCGTTTTACGTCGGAGCCACGCCGGACAACGTCGAGGAACTGGCGGACCTGGAACGCCGGCCGGGGTGCTGCGGGGTCAAGGTCTTCATGGGCAGCTCGACCGGCACCCTGCTGGTCGCCGAGGACGCGGTGCTGTCCCAGGTCCTGGCCAACGGCAACCGGCGGTGCGCGGTGCACAGCGAGGACGAGGCGCGGCTGGTCGAGCGGTTCCCCCTGGCCGAGGCCTCGGGCGACGTCCACGACCACCCCGAGTGGCGCGACGTCGAGACCGCGCTGGCCGCCACCCGCCGCCTGGTGTCCCTGGCCCGGGGCGTCGGGCGCCGGGTCCACGTCCTGCACGTGACCACGGCCGAGGAGATGGAACTGCTGGCCGCCCACCGCGACATCGCCACCGTCGAGGTCACCCCCCAACACCTGACCCTGGCCGCGCCCGAGGCCTACGACCGGCTGGGCACCCGGGCCCAGATGAACCCGCCGATCCGCGACGCCGGCCACCGCGACGCCCTGTGGGCGGCGGTGGCCGGCGGGGTGGTCGATGTGATCGGCTCCGACCACGCCCCCCATACGCTCGCCGACAAGGACCGCCCCTACCCGCAAAGCCCGTCCGGGATGCCCGGGGTGCAGACCCTGGTGCCGGTGATGCTGGACCACGTGGCGGCGGGCCGGCTGACCCTGGAGCGGTTCTGCGACCTGACCAGCGCCGGCGCGGCGCGGATCTTCGGGATCGCCGGCAAGGGGCGGATCGGGCTCGGCTACGACGGCGACCTGACGGTGGTCGACCTTAAGGCCGAACGCGCGATCAGCGACCTGTGGATCGCCAGCCGCTGCGGCTGGACGCCCTTCGACGGCATGAAGGTCACCGGCTGGCCGGTGGCCACCGTGATCGGCGGCCGGCTGGTCATGCGCGACGGCCAGCTCCTCGGCCAGCCGGCCGGCCGCGCCATCCGTTTCCTGGAGTGCCTGTGAATGACCAAGAGCTTCGAGCGCATCGCCCTTCCCTCGCCCAGCCCGGGCACCAGCCGGATGCTCAACCTTCATCGCTACGGCGCCCCCGGGGCGCGGCCCAAGGCCTACCTGCAGGCGGCGCTCCACGCCGACGAATGGCCCGGGCTGCTGGTCCTCCATCACCTGATCGGGCGGCTCGACGAGGCCCGGGACGATGTCGCCGGCGAGATCGTCGTCGTCCCCTACGCCAACCCGGTCGGCCTCGCCCAGCAGTTGAACGGCCGCCTGGTCGGGCGCTACGAGTTCGACGGCGGGGGCAACTTCAACCGCGGCTTCCCCGACCTCTCCGAGGCGGCGGGCGAGATGGTCGAGGGGAAACTGGGCGACGACGCCGAGGCCAACGTGGCGCTGATCCGCGAGGCCCTGGCCAAGGCCGCCGCCGAGCTGCCCCGGGAGGGCGAACTTCAGGCCCTGCGCGCCGCCCTGCTCGACAACTCGGTGGACGCCGACATGGTGCTCGACCTCCACTGCGATGGCGAGGCGCTGGTCCACACCTACGCCGCCACCGCCCACCGCGAGCTGGCCGTCGAGCTGGGCGCCGACATCGCATCCTCGGTGGTCCTCCTGGAGGAGGATTCCGGAGGCTCGCCGTTCGACGAGGCCAACGCCGGGCCGTGGCTGAAGCTGGCCAAGCGGTTCGCCGCCGCGCCCGTGCCGGCGGCCTGCTTCGCGACCACCGTCGAGTTGCGCGGCGGGGCCGAGGTCCATGACCACCTGGCCGAGGCCGACGCCGCCAACCTGTTCCGCTTCCTCCAGCGTCGGGGCGTCATCGCCGGCGACCCGGGACCGGCGCCCGAACCGCTGTGCCAGCCGACGCCGCTGGAAGGGGTCGACGTGCTGAGCGCGCCGGGGGCCGGCATCGTCGCCTACCGCAAGCACCTGGGGGATGCGGTGGAACGGGGCGAGGTGGTCGCCGAGCTGGTCGATCCCGCCGCCGAGGACCCCGCCCAAGCCCGGATTCCGATCGTCAGCCGGACCAGCGGCCTGTTGTTCGCCCGCATGGCCGACAAGCTGGCCCGGCCGGGGGCCAAGATCTGCAAGGTGGCGGGGCCGGAGAAGCTCGCCCACCGCAAGCCGGGACACCTGCTCGAAGCCTGAGGAGGCGGGCGGGAACGGCGATTATTGCTTTATAATTGCCTCAAAGGTGTCTAATTTCGCTTGCAACCATACGAACTCAGGGTGACAGGGAGACCCGACCCCGATGGAGGAGACTGGGACCACCATCGCCAACGGAACCCCGGCGCTTCTCGCCGAGGACGTTCACAAGAGCTTCGGCAGCCTCGAGGTCCTCAAGGGGGTCTCGATGACCGCCCACGAGGGCGACGTGATCGCCATGATGGGCGCCAGCGGCTCGGGCAAGAGCACCTTCCTGCGCTGCGTCAACCTGCTGGAGACCCCCGATTCGGGCCGCGTCTCGGTGGGCGGCGAGCTGATCCGCATGACCCGGGACCGCTCCGGCAAGCCGGTGCCCGAGGACCGCAAGCAGGTCGACCGCATCCGCTCGCGCCTGGCCATGGTGTTCCAGCAGTTCAACCTGTGGTCCCACATGACCGTGCTCCAGAACGTCATCGAGGGGCCGGTCCACGTCCTCAAGGTGCCCAGGAAGGAGGCCGTCGAGAGGGCCGATGCGCTGCTCGAGAAGGTCGGCCTGATCGGCAAGCACGACTACTTCCCGGCCCACCTGTCGGGCGGCGAGCAACAGCGGGTCGGCATCGCCCGGGCGCTGGCCATGGAGCCCGACGTGCTGCTGTTCGACGAGCCGACCTCGTCGCTCGATCCGGAGCTGGTCGGCGAGGTGCTGCGCGTCATCCGGCGACTGGCCGAGGAGGGGCGGACCATGATCGTCGTCACCCACGAGGTCGGCTTCGCCCGCGAGGTGTCCTCGTACGCCGTGTTCCTGCACGAGGGCCGGATCGAGGAGGAGGGACCGCCGAAGAAGATCTTCGCCGACCAGGAATCGGAACGTTTCCGCCAGTTCCTGGCCAGCAACCTGTGACGTTTCAACCGCAACCGACGACAACCTAGGGAGAGAACCATGAAAAGACTGCTTAGCGTCTTCGCCGCCGTGGCTATGATGGGCCTGATCGCCGGCGGCGCCTCGGCCGACATGAAAGTCAAGATCGGCACCGAGGGAGCCTATCCGCCGTTCAACTGGATCGACGAAGCCGGCAAGCTCCAGGGCTTCGACGTCGACATCGCCAAGGCCCTCTGCAAGGCGGCCCACTTTGAGTGCGAGTTCGTGGTCCAGGACTGGGACGGCATCATCCCCGGCCTGCTGGCCAAGAAGTTCGACGCCATCATCGCCTCGATGTCGATCACCGAGGAGCGCAAGCAGAAGGTCGACTTCACCGACAAGTACTACAGCACGCCGGCCAAGTTCGCCGCCCGCAAGGGTTCCGGCATCGAGATCACCAAGGCCGGCCTGACCGGCAAGTCGATCGCCGTCCAGCGGGCCACCATCCATGAAAACTTCGTCCGCGACAATTACGGCGACGTCGCCACCATCAAGGCCTACGCCACCCAGGACGAAGCCTATCTGGACATGGTCTCGGGCCGTGTCGATGTCGGTCTGGCCGATTCGGTGGCCATGGATGAAGGATTTCTGAAGACCCCGGAAGGCAAGGACTTCGAGTTCATCGGCCCCGACTTCACCGATCCCAAGTGGTTCGGCGACGGCGCCGGGATCGCGGTCCGCAAGGGCGAGGACAAGCTGCGCGAGGGGCTCAACGCGGCGATCAAGAAGATCCTCGCCGACGGCACCTACAAGAAGATCAACGACAAGTACTTCGATTTCGACGTCTACGGCGGCTGATCGTCCGCCGGAACCCGCCGCCGCCCGCGCCCGCCGTGGGCGGCGGTGATTTCCCCGGGCGCGGAAACCCCGCGTGTTCGACCTCAAGGGATACGGCTGGATGCTGTGGGACGGGGTCCAGTTGACCCTGGCGGTCGGACTCTGTTCGCTGGTGGTGGCGTTGGGGCTGGGAATGCTCGGCGCCTGGGGCAAGCTGTCCCATGCCCGACTCGCCCGCGGCGCCGCCAACACCTACACCACGGTCATCCGCGGGGTCCCGGAACTGCTGTTGCTCCTGCTCGTCTACTACGGCGCGCCGACCCTGATCCAGACCGTGATGAGCGGCTTCGGGCGGGACATTATCATCGACGTCAACCCCTTCGTCGCCGGGGTGTTGACCCTCGGTTTCATCTACGGCGCGTTCTCGACCGAGGTCTTCCGGGGCGCCATCCTGGCCGTCCCCAGGGGCCAGATCGAGGCCGCCATCGCGGCGGGCATGAGCAAGGCGATGATGGTCCGGCGGATCATGTTGCCCCAGGTCTGGCGGTTCGCCCTGCCCGGGCTGGGCAACGTTTGGATGGTGCTGATCAAGGCCACCGCCCTGATCTCGGTGATCCAGTTGCCCGAGCTGATGCGCAACTCCGACATCGCGGCCCGGGCCACCCGGTTGCCGTTCACCTTCTACCTGGCGGCCTCGCTGATCTACCTGGCCATCACCATCGTCTCCATGCAGCTCCAGCAGCGGGCCGAGACATGGGCCAACCGCGGCATCCGCAGGGATTGAGGCGATCGGCATGGGTTCCTTCTGCCAAGGCCTGATCGACGCCCCCATCGACTTCAGGGTGGTCTGCGAGAGCCTGCCGAGGTTTTTCGACGGCGCCCTGCTGACCGTCGAGTTGACCGCGCTGAGCGTGCTCATCGGGTTGTGCATGGCGATCCCGCTGGGCCTCATGCGGGTGTCCAGGAACCCGCTGCTGTGGATGCCGGTCTACGGCTACATCCTGTACTTCCGGGGCACCCCGCTGCTGGTCCAGATTTTCCTCATCTACTACGGCAGCGGCCAGTTCCAGGAGTTCCTGGACTCGGTGGGGCTGTGGGTGTTCTTCCGCGAAGCCTACTTCTGCGCGGTGCTGACGCTGACCCTCAACACCGCCGGCTACACCGCCGAGATCCTGCGCGGCGCCATCCTGGGGGTGCCCCACGGCGAGGTCGAGGCGGCCCGCTCGTGCGGCATGTCGGGGTCGCTGCTGTATCGGCGGATCATCCTGCCCAAGGCCTTCCGCCTGGCGCTGCAGGCCTACAGCAACGAGGTGGTGTTCCTGTTCCAGGCGACCTCGCTGGTCAGCATCATCGCGCTGATGGACCTGACCGGGGTGGCCCGGGTGATCGCCGCGCGCAGCTTCGACATCTACGAGCTCTACATCACCGCCGGCGTCATCTACCTGGTCGTCACCTACGGCATCCTCTACGTCTTCAAGTGGGTCGAGCACCGGACCAGCGGCCACCTGCGCGAACGGACCGAGGACGACCTGGCCCAGGTCGAACTCCGTTAAGAGCGATGGCGCGGAAACGTCTGGCCATCGCCCGGCTGTGGCACGAGGGCAATTCGTTCACCCCGACGCCGACCGTCCGGGCCGACTTCGAGCGCCGCGAGTGGGTCTCCGGCGGGGCGGCGCGGGAGCTTTATGCCGGCACCCGCACCGAGCTCGGCGCCGCGGTCGATTTCCTCGACCGCCGCCCGGGATGGAACGGGGTCTTCCTGCGCTGCGCCGCGGCGCCGCCCGGCGGGCCGGTGGAGGCCGGCCTGGTGGAGGAAATCCACGGCGAGATCGTCGGCGGCCTGGTCGGCGGCGGCTGGGACGCCGTGTACGTTTCCCTGCACGGGGCGCTGATCGGCGCCGACAGCCTGTCGCCCGAGCTCGACCTGCTGGCCGCCGTCCGCGCCGCCGTCGGCGATGTGCCGCTGGCGGTGACCTTCGACCTCCACGCCAACCTCGACCCGGCGGTCGCCGGGTTCGCCGACATCGTGACCGGCTACAAGACCTACCCCCACGTCGACATGTACGAGACCGGCGCGCGGGCGCTCCATCTGCTCGAGCGGACCGTCGGCGGGGAGATCGCTCCGCTGTCGCGGATCGCCAAGGCCGGCGCCGTGCTGCCCAGCCACAACATGCGCACGGCCTCGGGCCCGATGGCCGAGGCCGAGGCGCTGGCGCGGGAGTTGGAAGGACGACCCGGCCTGCTCGACGCCACCCCGTTCGGCGGCTTCGCCTATGCCGACGTGCCGGCGGCCGGGGCCGGGGCGGCGGCCATCGCCGACGGGGATTCCGAGACGGCCCGCCGGGCGGCCCGCGACATCGCCGGGTTCCTGGGCCGCCG
>CAZWEZ010000075.1:0-18477 GCA_964632795.1 uncultured Thalassospiraceae bacterium
GGAGGCGGCGCGGGCGCTGGGCCTGCCGCTGGGCGACCTGGTGGCGCGGCGGGCCCGCGAGACGGCGCTGGCGACCCTCTCCGGGGGCACGGCGGTGGACGTGGTGGCGTTCGATCCGGCCGGCGGGCTGGTCGGCCGGGCCGGGCCATGACCGGGCCCAAGCGGCTGCTGATCCTGGGCGGCACCGCCGAGGCCGCCGAACTGGCCCGGCTGGCCGACGCCGCCTTGACCGGCAGGGCCGAGGTGGTGTCCTCGCTGGCCGGGCGGACGGAGCCGCCGCCGGAGCTTGCGGGCCGGGTCCGCGTCGGCCCCTTCGGCGGCGTCGCCGGGCTGGTCGCCTATCTCGAGGAGGCGGGCATCGACTGGCTGATCGACGCCAGCCATCCCTTCGCCGACACCATCTCGGCCCACGCCCACGCCGCCGCGCTGGCCGCCGGGGTGCCCCGGCTGATGCTGGTCCGCCCCCCATGGCGGATGCCCCCGGGACTGCACTGGGTGGAGGTCGACGACATGGCGACCGCCGCCGAGGTGCTACCGAGGTTCTCCAGGCGCGCCCTGCTGAGCGTCGGGGCGGGGGGCGTCGGCGCCTTCTCGAAGGTCGAGGGGGTGTGGTTGCTGGTCCGCCTGATGGCGCCGCCCGAGGACTCCCTGACGCTGGCCGACTACGAGGTGGTCGTCGGACGGCCGCCGTTCGCGGTCGAGGACGAACGGGCGCTGTTCGCCGAACACCGCATCGATACCATCGTCAGCCGCCACAGCGGGGGCGCCTCGGGCGAAGCCAAGATCATCGCCGCCCGCGAGGCCGGGGTCCGGGTGCTGCTGATCGCCCGCCCGCCCCCGGAACCGGGAGAGGCGGTGGCAACCGCCGAGCAAGCCCTGGCCTGGGTCGAGGGGCAGGCGTAGTCCCCGGCTAGAGCATTTCAGGATTGATCGCGCTCACGCGATCAATCCGCGTTCAAACGCCACGCAGGCTTACGCCCGCTAGCGCGGCGGATTGCGGCTTTCGCCGCAATCAGGGTGTATCGAGATATTGGAGACTGATACGTCCTATTCCTTGGGCCGCAGGGCGTGGTGGAAGTCGGCGTCGTAGAGCTTGGAATCGGCGAACGCCGCCGCGCCCAGCACCCGGCCGACCAGGATCAGGGCGGTGCGGGTGATGCCCGAGGCCTTCACCTTGGCGCGGATGTCGCCCAAGGTGCCGCGGATGAACGTCTCATCGGGCCAGCTCACCCGGTAGGCGACCACCACCGGGCAGTCGGCGCCGTACAGCGGGGTCAGGTCGCTGACCACGGCGGCCAGGTTGTTGACCGACAGGTGGATGGCCAGCGTGGCGCCGGTGCGGGCGATGGTCGCCAGGTCCTCGCCTTCGGGCATCGCCGAGGTCCGCGCCGAGGTCCGGGTGAGGACGATGGTCTGGCTGATCCCGGGCAGGGTCAGCTCGGCGTTCAGCCCGGCCGCCGCCGCGCAGTAGGCCGGCACCCCCGGGGTCACGTCGTAGGCGATCCCCAGGTCGTCCAGGCGCCGCATCTGTTCGCCCGTCGCCCCGTACAGCGACGGGTCCCCGGAATGGACCCGGGCGACATCCTGACCGGCCGCCTCGGCGGCCTCCATCTCGGCGACGATTCCATCGAGGTCCATCGGCGCGGTGTCCAGCACCCGGGCTCCGGGCGGCGCCTCGGCGACCACCGCCTGGGGGACCAGCGAGCCGGCATAGAGCACCACCGGACAGCGGCGGATCAGCTCCAGGCCGCGCACGGTGATGAGATCGGGCGCCCCGGGACCGGCGCCGATGAAGTGGACGGTCATGGCGTGGCCTGTCGGTTATTTGACCACATCGGCAAGGATGTCGAGGATGACCCCGGTCGCCCGTTCGATCAGCACCACGTCGTTGTCGACGATCACCCGTTCCTGGCCGGTTGGCGGCGGCGGCAGCCTGGCCGCCAGGTCGGCGGGCAGGTCGCGCTTGGCCAGCCCCGGAGGCAGGGTGCCCTTGCGCTGGAGCTGCTTGGCCAGACCGGGGGGAAGCTCGTCCTTCTTGGCCAGGCCCGGGGGCAGGTCCTTGCTCTTGCCCTTCTTGGACTTCTTGTCCTTCTTTTTCTTCTTGCCCTGGTCCTCGTCGTCGTCGCTCTTGGCGGCCTTGTTGGCGAAGAATTCCTCGATGAGTCGCTTCTCGGCCTCCTTGAAGACCACCTCGGCGATGGTGTCGGTGGTCTGGGCGGCGGCGGACCCGGCGAACGCCAGCACCGAAACCGCGATAAGAAGGAATCTCATGAGTCCTGCTCCCGATCCTTGGAACGGCCCTTCATCTTAGCCGCGTAACCGCGAGGGGTATAGACCCAGCGCCCGGCGCCGCGTTGGATGACGCGGGTCTGGCGGTTGCCGACGATCACCGTGGTCAGCATGTCGGCGTGATCGGCGCTCAGCTCGCCAAGGGTGATCACCTCCACGCTCTCGCCGTCGCGGCCCAGGTTGCGGGCCACCACCACCGGCGTTGCGGCGTCCCGGCCGCCGAGCAGGATGTCGCGGGCGATGGCGATCTGGTGCTTGCGGCGCTTGGACACCGGGTTGTAGAGGGCGACGATGAAGTCGCCCGCGGCGGCCGCCTTCAGCCGCTCCTCGATGGTCCGCCACGGGGTCAGCAGGTCCGACAGCGACACCGCGCAGAAGTCGTGGCCGAGCGGCGCGCCGACCCTGGCGGCGGCGGCCTGGAAGGCCGACACCCCGGGGACCACCGAGATCGCCAGCCGGTTCCAGTCGCCCCGGTCCTCGCGCTCCAGCAGCTCGAAGACCAGCGCCGCCAGGGCGTAGATGCCGGCGTCGCCCGAACAGACCAGGGCCACCGACCGGCCCTCGGCGGCCAGCTCCAGGGCCATGACGACCCGCTCCTCTTCGCGGGTCATCGGCGTCTGGTGGCGCCCCTTGCCCTCGATCAAGTCGGAGACCAGGTCCAAATAAAGGCGGTAGCCGACGACGTCGGTGGCCTCCCTCAGGGCGGCGGTCGCCTCCGGCGTCCGCCACGCCGCGACTCCCGGCCCGACGCCGACGATGGCCAGCCGGCCACGGGGGCGGCCGATGGTTGCGGGATCGATATTTCCCCGGGCCCGGGCGACGGCGCAGGTCGCCCTTCCGCCGGCGGTCTTTTCGACCACCAGTTCGCCGCCGGGTCCGGCGGCGGCCAGCGCCGCCCCCTCGGCGACGCCGTGGCAGCCGACGGCGTCGAAAACCACCTCGGACGGGTTGGCCAGGCGGGGCGTCTCGGCCTCCAGCTCGGCAACGGTGAAGAAGCGGGCCGGCACCCCCAATCCCTCGGCCACGGCGTGGACCGCCGCCTCGTCCGCCTTGAGCTCCAGCGACGCCACGCAGGCCACCGCGCCGGCGGCCAGGCCGGCGGCGTCCAGCGTCCGTTCGACCAGCCCGCTCAGTTGGCCGGCCTCGCAGCCCCGCTCGCAGCCGACGCCCAGCGCCAGCACCGGCGGGTGGAGGACCAGGTCGTCCCCGGGATTCGGGAGCGCCCGCTCGGTGACCCGCACCACCAGCTCGACGGTCTCGGCGAAGGGCGCCCCGGAGCCGCTCAGCCAGCCGGCGTCCCCGGCCTCGACCACCAGCGCCACCGGCTCCGCGGCCAGCAGGGCGGCCATCACATTCTTGGCGGCGTCCCGGTTGGCGACCCGCCAGCCCGGCGGCGGGTCGTCGAGCGCCAGCCCGAAGCGGACGTCGCCACCGGTGGTCACCGCGGCGGTGCCCCCGGTGGCTTTGGCGATGGTCCGGGCCAGCCGGTTGGCGCCCCGGTGGCCGCCGAGCAGCGGCACCGCCACGCCGCCGTCCTCGGCCACCGCCACCACCGGCGGCTCCGATCCCTTGTCGGCGATCGCCGGGGCCAGCGCCCTGATGACGATGCCGGCGGCGCACACGGCGACGATCGGCCTCCCTTGGGCGAACAGCTCCCTGAGGTGGGCGGCGGTGTCGGCGAAGGCATGGTCGGCGCCCTCGACGCGGCCGGCCAGCCCGTGGATCTCGCACCCCTCGAGGTGCGGTCGAAGGCGGCGGGCCAGCTCCATGCCGCCCGGTCCCAGGACCACGATGACGGTCATCGGTTGTCACCCCGCGGCCGGCGGACCAGGATCAGGGAGAAATAGGGGGCCTTGCCGGCGATCTCGTCCAGCCCCAGGATTCGCTCGCCGTCCATGGTCGCCCGCTCGACGTAGCGGGCGCCGGCCTCCAAGCCCAGCCTGGCCAACACCCGGCGCACCTTGTCCAGGTGGCGGCCGACCTTGAAGATGGCGGCGGTGTCGGCGGCGGCGAGCCGGGATTCCAGCTCCTCCTCGGCCAGGGTCGCGGGCAGTGCGACGAGGATTTCGTTGCGCGAAACCAACGGCATCCCGGCGGCGGCCGAGGCCGCCCCCAGCGACGAGACCCCGGGCACCACCCGCACCGTATGCTCTCCGGCCAGGCGTTCGAACAGGTACATGAACGAGCCGTAGAAGAACGGATCGCCCTCGCACAACACCGCGACGTCGCGTTTGGCTTCCAGGTGAACGGCGATTTCGCCGGCGTAACGGTCGTAGGTGGCATGGGCCGGGGATTGGTCGGGGACCATGGCGGCGACCATGGCGATCTCGGTCTGGCCGCCGGGCAGGTGGGCGGCGGCGATGGCGCGGGCCAGGCTGTCGCCTCCCGCCGGGACCAGGTAGGCGATCACCGGCACCTGGCGGAGGATGCGCAGCGCCTTGAGGGTCATCAACTCGGGATCGCCCGGCCCCACGCCGAGGCCGTAGAGGGTGGCGGGGCCGCTCATTCCTTGACCACCGCGTACTGGGTCACCGTCATCAGCGGCTTGAAGCCTTCGAGGGCGCCCAGCGGGGCCAGGCGCGATATGGCGAGGCGGGTCATGTCGCCACCGTATCGGTGATGAAAGTCGAACAGCCGCCGTTCGGCCTCGACGGTCACCGCGTTGGCGACCAGGCGGCCGCCGGCGGGCAACGCATTCCAACACGCCTCCAGCATTCCGTCCCGTGATATCCCGCCGCCGGCGAAGATGGCGTCGGGCGGCGGGGCCAGGGTTGCGAGGATGCCGGGAACCTCGCCCTCGACCACCTCCAGGCGGGGCACCCCGAGGCGCAGCGCGTTGCGGGCGATGACCGCGCACCGTTGGGCCCGGCACTCGACGGCGACGGCGAGCGCCGAGCGTTCGGCGCGCATCCACTCGATGGCCACCGCCCCGCTGCCCGCCCCCAGGTCCCACAGCACCTGGCCGGGCAGCGGCATAAGACGGGCCAGGGTGGCGGCTCGGACCTCGCGCTTGGTGATCTGGCCGTCGTGCTCGAAGGCGTCGTCGGGCAGTCCCGGGCCGCGCGACAGGATGCGAACGCCGGGGCCGGGGCGGCATTCCACGGCCAGCACGTTGAGGTCGGCGGCCCGGGGATGGGGCCAGGCTTGAGCGACGCCGTCCAGGCGGCGCTCGTCGTCCCCCCCCAGGTGTTCGAGCACGGTCATCGGACTCGGCCCGTAGCCGTGTTCGCACAACAGCCGGGCGACCCGGACCGGGGTCTCGCCGTCGCGGCTCAGCATCAACAGGCGGAGCCCCGGCGCCAGATAGCCGACGATGGTCTCCAGGGGGCGGCCGTGGACGGTCAGGGTCTCGACGTCGGGCCGCGACCAGCCCAGCCGGGCGCAGGCCAGCGACAGCGACCCGGGGACCGGGACCACGGTCATCGCCTCGACGCCGAAGCGCCTCGCCAGGGTCTTGGCGACGCCGTAGTCGAAGGGGTCGCCCGAGGCCAGCACGGTGATCCGCCGTCCCTTGCGTTCGGCGAGGCGGTCCAGGGCCTCATCGAAGCCCTCGCCCCAGTCGATCCGCTCGGCGTCGGAGCCGGCGACCTTGGCCAAGTGGCGGGCGCCCCCGACCAGGACCTCGGCGGTCTCGACCAGGACCCGGGCGGCCGGGCTCAAACCGTCCACGCCGTCCTCGCCGAAACCGACCACGTCGATCCACGGTTTCATTCGCCGTCTCCCGACAGGGCGTTGACGGCCGCCGCCGCCAGGGCGCTGCCGCCGCGCCGCCCGAGGACGGTGATGTAGGGGACGCCGGCCGCGTGTTCGACCAACGCCTGCTTGGATTCCGCCGCGCCCACGAAGCCCACCGGCAGGCCGGCGATCAGGGCCGGCGGCGCGGCCCCCTCGGCGAGCAGCTCGAGGAGCCGGAACAGCGCCGTCGGGGCGTTGCCGATGGCCACCACCGCACCCTCCAGAAGCTCGCCCCACAGCTCGACGGCGGCCGCCGAGCGGGTGGTGCCCCGCTGGCGGGCGATGTCGGCGGTCCGGGGATCGTCGAGGGTTCGGATCACCGGGTTGGCGGCGGGCAGGCGGTGGCGGATGATGCCGGCGTCGACCATGGCGACGTCGACCAGCACCGGGGCCCCGGCCTCCAGCGCCCGGCGGCCGGCGGCCACCGCCCCCGGACTGGCCCTGAGGTCGGCGACGATGTCGGGCGAACCGCTGGCGTGGATCATCCGCACCGCCACCCCTTCCAGGTCCCCGGGCAGTCCGCCGAGGTCGGCCTCGGCGCGGATGGCGGCGAACGAGCGGCGGTAGATCTCCCGGGGATCGCGGATGTAGTCGAAGGCCATCGTCGGGGCTCCCGGCTACGAGTCGTCGTGGGGGTGATGGTGATGGTGGGCGGCGTCGGTGCCGATGCCGCGCACGTGGTGGTGGTGGCCGGCCTGGGGGGCGCCGAGGTCGTCCTCATGGCCGATGATCCGTTCGCGGTACTTGCACAGCTGGCAGTTCATGGCGTTGTCGCCGTTCAGCGCCTCGCCGACCCGCTCGACGAAACAATCGATGACCAGTTCATGGTCGTTGAGATAGCCGGCCTTGAGGATCTCGACCTCCGGGTTGGCGGCCGCCGCCTCGTCGGCCCAGGCGTAGATCCGCTTGACCAGGACGCCGGTGAACAGGAAGTAGGGGAAGACCACGATCCGCCGGTAGCCCAGCTTGACCGCCTGGACCAGGGTGGCGTCGACCAGCGGCTCGGCGACCCCGCTGTAGGCGGTCTCGGCCCAGCCGAAGCCCATCCCCTCCCACAGCATCCTGGTCACCTTGGAGACGTTGGAATTGGCGTCCGAATCGTTGGTCCCCCGGCCGACCACCAGGAGCAGGCTCTCGGCGCGTTCGATCGGGTTCGGGGAGGCGGCCTCGGCCGCCTCGATGCGCTCGGCCGCGGCCCTCAGCAGCCGCGCCTCGACGCCCAGCTCGCGGGCGAAGACGACCTCCAGATCGGGGTTGTCGGCGGCAAACGCGTTGACCTCCGAAGGCAGGTCGTTCTTGACGTGGCCGGCGGCGAACAGCATCCCGGGGATGCACACGATGCGCTTGGCGCCGCGCCCCTTGAGCGCCTCCAGCCCGTCGCGGATCATCGGCCGGGCGAACTCCAGGAAGCCGCTGTCGACGTCGTAGTCGGGCAACCGCTCGAGCAGGTGTGCGGACAGGGTGTTGAATTCGTCGATGGCCTCGACGTCGCGGCTGCCGTGGCCGCAGATCATCACGGTGGTGTGGTCGTTCATGTCGCCTGGTCCTTGCCTTCGGGCGCGGGGAAACGGTCGCCGACGCGCCGGGGTCGCCTGGTCATTGCCTCCGGGGGTCAACCGGCGCGGCTGGCGACTATACAGTCTTCGCCGCGAATGTGTAGCCTATTGAGCAGTGTTGACGCCACCCGCCCCGCCCCCGCAGACTGGTGTCCATGTTCACCTTTGGCCTCGCCGGCGAGGGACGCGGCGTCGATCCGCTGGCCCTGCTGCTGGTCGCGCTGTGCATCGAAGCCTACGTCGGGGAAATCCGTTTCCTGTTCCGCGGCTCCAGTCATCCGGTGGCCCTCATCGGCCGGCTGATCGGCGTCCTCGAACGCAAGCTCAACCGCTTACAGCGCAGCAACGTCGATCGCGCCATCCGCGGGGTGCTGGTGGTGGTGGTGGTGGGCGGCCTCTGCCTGGCCCTGGGGTGGGCGGTGTCGTGGCTCAGCCGCAACCATGACTTCGGCTGGATCGTCGAGCTGTCGGGGCTGATCGTGCTGATCGCCCAGCGCGACCTCTACGACCGGGTGCGCGCCGTCGCCGCCGCCCTTACCGACAAGGGCCTGGAGCCGGCCCGCGAGGAGGTCTCCCACATCGTCGGCCGCGATCCGCGGCGGCTGGACCAACACGGCGTCGCCCGGGCGGCCATCGAATCGTGCGCCGAGAACTTCTGCGACGGGGTGGTGGCGCCGGTGTTCTGGTACGTCCTGTTCGGGTTCCCCGGAATCCTGGTCTACAAGGCGGTCAACACCATGGACAGCATGATCGGCCACCGCACCGAGCGCTACCGGGCCTTCGGCATGTGCGCGGCGCGGCTGGATGACGTGCTGAACCTGATCCCGGCCCGCCTCGCCGGGCTGTTCCTGGCGCTGGCCGCCGTTTTCGTGCCCACCGCGCGGCCGGCCCGGGCGTTCCGCGTGATGTGGCGCGACGCCTCCAAGCACCGCTCGCCCAACGCCGGCTGGCAGGAAGCGGCGGTGGCCGGGGCCCTCGATCTGGCGCTGGCCGGTCCCCGCCACTACGCCGAGCGGACGGTGAACGATCCGTGGATCGGCGATGGACGGGCCCGGGCCGGACCCCAGGACATCCGCCGCACCCTGTACCTGTACCTCGTCGCCTGCCTGATCAACTTCCTGTGGGTGGCGGCGATCGCCATGATCCGCTACAGCCCGACGGGTTAAGCCGCCGGTATTATTGCCCCTCAGGCGCCGGGCGGGCCTGTGGCCCTTGGCTCCCGCGACATAAGTCGCGACGCGCGGTCGCGCTTGCCGGCGAGCGCATGTGTCATCACATGCGCTCGCCGGTATTATCCGGCCAGTTCGAGCAGGCGGTCGAGGTCGAGGTTGGCTTCCAGGTGGTCGGCCAAGCCGTCCAGGGTATCCTCGATGAGGGCGCCGTAGGCAATGCCCCGGGAGCGGCCGCCGGTAATGCCTGCCAGGAAGGCGTGGCGGAAGTCGTCGCCGGCGAACAGGCCGTGCAGGTAACTGCCGAGCACCCGGCCGTCGGGCGAGCGGGCGCCCTCGGCGCGGCCATCCTCCAGCGTGATCCAGGGGCGCTCCCGGTCGGCGCCCTCGGTTTCGCCCATGTGCATCTCGTAGCCGGCGACGGGGAGCCCGGTGAGGGCCTCGACGCCCCGCACCTGGCGCAGGGTCTTGTCGCCGCCGATGACGGTCGCCACCTCCAGCAGGCCCAGCCCCTCGGCCTCGGCGGGCGGGCCCTCGATGCCGGCGGGGTCGCCGACCATGCGGCCCAGCATCTGGTAGCCGCCGCACAGCCCGACCACCCGTCCGCCCCGGCGGTAGTGGGCGGCGATGTCGACGTCCCAGCCCTGGGCGCGCAGGAAGGCGAGGTCCGAGAGCGTCGCCTTGGAGCCGGGCAGCACCACCACGTCGGCGTCCCCGGGCACCGCCGAGCCGGGTTCGACCACCTCGAGGGCAACGTCGGGTTCGGCGGCCAGCGGGTCGAGGTCGTCGAAGTTGGCGATCCTCGACAGTCGGAGCACGGCGATCTTGATCGCCGCCCCGCCGCCCTCCGGGCGCTCGGCGTTGTCGAGCGCCATGGCATCCTCCTTGGGCAGCAGGCGGGCGGCCTCGAAATACGGCACGATGCCCAGGCATTCGAGGCCGGTCCGCTCGGCGATCAGGCCGATGGCGTCGTCGAACAACGACACGTCGCCCCGGAACTTGTTGATCACGTAGGCCACGGTCCGCGCCCGCTCGCTCTCCGAAATCAAGACGTGGGTGCCGACGATGCTGGCGATCACCCCGCCCCGGTCGATGTCGCCGACCAGCACCACCGGCACGTCGGCGGCCTCGGCGAAGCCCATGTTGGCGATGTCGGAATCCCTGAGGTTGATCTCGGCCGCGCTGCCGGCGCCCTCGATGAGGACCAGCTCGGCCTCGGCGCGGATCCGCGCGAAGCTGTCCAGCACCCGGGGCATCAGGGACGACTTGAGGGCGTGGTAGTCGCGCGCCTTGGCGGTGGTCTCGACGCGGCCCTGGACGATCACCTGGGCGCCGACGTCGGACTGCGGCTTGAGCAGCACCGGGTTCATGTGCAGCGACGGCTCGACCCCGGCGGCCCGCGCCTGCAGGGCCTGGGCGCGGCCGATCTCGCCGCCCTCGGCGGTGACCGCGGCGTTGTTGGACATGTTCTGGGGCTTGAAGGGGCGCACCGCCAGCCCGCGCCGCGCGTAGGCCCGGCACAGCCCGGCGACCAGCAGCGACTTGCCGACGTCCGAGCCGGTGCCCTGGAACATCAGGGCCCGGGTCGCGGGGGCGTTACTGGACGACAAGGGCGGCCCTCAGCGGATCGGCCTTGGGGTTGACGTGCCTGCCGTCGAGGACGATCTCGCGCGGCGTCGGCTGGCCGCCGTAGAAGGCGGCGTTGTAATCGTTGCGCTTGCCCAGCACGCCACCCTCCAGCGAGACCCCCCCGAACAACCCGGCGGACTTGGAGAAGACCATGATGTCGGCGCCCAGGTTGGTGGTGGTGGAGCCCTCGACGCCGGCCCCGAAGGTGCCCACCGTCACCTCCAGGTCGGCGCCCAGCTTGCCCTGGTGTTCGATGATCGATTCGACCGCGCCGCGGTTGCGGATGATCAGCACGATCTCCGAGACCTGGCCGCCGACCTGGAACCCGAAGCTTCCCGCGCCCAGCGTGTAGAACGCCGGATAGCCCCACCCGCCCGAGGCGTCGCGGGCCAGCAGCACCCCGTTGCCGGCCTCGGCGGCGACTATGAATCCGGCCTTCACGACCCCGGGGAAGACGGCCACCCCCTGGGCGTCCTCGAGCATGGCGCGGAAATACGCCATCGGCTTTTCCCGGTACTGCTTGAAGGCCTCGACGGTGGTCCGGGCTCGTTCGAGCAGGGTCTCGGCCTCGATCGCGAGCGGCGTCTGGGCGCAGCCCCAGAGCCCCAGGACGGCGATCAAAACGGCGATTCTCTTCATCATCGGAACTCCTTGGCGGCGATATCCGGGCATTATAGCCATTTCCCCGGGAAACGGGAGACGGCGATGCCTATATTAAAGGCAGACGCTTAGCCGAGCCGGGAAGGCCGCCATGCCGAGACCGATCCGCCGCCTCCTCATGGGCCTGTTCTGCCTGCTGCTCCTCGGCGCCGCCCCGCGCGGCGTCGGGCTGCCGACCAACGTCTGCCTGGGCGCCTTCTGCGGCCCCGCCCAGAGCGAGATATGGAGCCGCTTCCAGAACGCCGGCGGGCTCGACCCGGGGCAGATCCCCGGCGTCTTCTCCGGCGTCTGCTACCATCACGCCAAGTACCTGGACCCCCACCAGCCGCAGTACGCCGGCATTCTGATCGACCGTGTCGACGGGCGGGTGTTCTTCGACGGCCGGTTCAGTTTTTTCAAGAAGCGCCACCCCTACGCCGGCCTCGACCTGGCGGCGGCGCGCCAATGGTTCACCGCCCGCCACCATGTCGACCTGCTGGAACGCTACGCCTATTCCGAGGCCGAGGATTCGCGGAGCTCGTACCGCTACTGGTTCCGCCAGGATCCGGACCGCGGCGGTCTGCTGGTGGTGGGGTACTTCGGCTTCACCTACACCATCCTGTGCGACCTCAGCCGCAACGCTTAATATTCGACCCCCGGTTGGGCCTTGACGCCGGAGCGGAAGGGGTGCTTGAGGAGCTTCATCTCGGTCGCCAGGTCGGCGGCCTCGATCAGCGCCTCGGGGGCGTTGCGCCCGGTGATCACGACGTGGGTCCGCGGCGGGCGGGCGGCGACGGCCTTCAGCACGTCTTCCACGGCCAGGTAGCCGTAGCGCAGCACCACGTTGAGCTCGTCGAGCACCACCATGCGGAAGGATTGGTCGGCGATCATCGTCCTGGCCTCGGCCCACGCCGCCTCGGCCGCCGCCACGTCGCGCTCGCGGTCCTGGGTCTCCCAGGTGAAGCCCTCGCCCATCGCCTTGAACACCACGTCCTCGCCCAGGCCCTCGAACAGGCGACGCTCGGCGGTGTCCCAGGCGCCCTTGATGAACTGCACCACGCCGACCTTCATGCCGTGGCCGACACAACGCAACGCCATCCCCAGGGCGGCGGTGGTCTTGCCCTTGCCGGGGCCGGTGTGGACGATCACCAGGCCGTGGTCACCGCCGCTCTTGGTGGCCATGATGCGGTCGCGGGCGGCCTTCTTCTTGGCCATCTTGTCGTGATGGCGTTGCCGGTCGTGCTCATTCATGTCGCCTCCTCCAGGAGTTCGGTGAGCCGGGCGTGGGTGCTGTTGAGGCGGGGCCGCCACAGGCCGCGCTGCTGGGCCTCGAGCAGCCGTTCGGCCATTTCGCGCAACGCCGCCGGGTTGTGCTCGTCGAGGAAACCGCGCACCGCCTCGTCGCCCAGGTAGGCCTCGAACACGGCGTCGAAGTGGTGGTCGCGCACGCAGCGCGCGGTGGCCGCGAAGGCGAACATGTAGTCCACCGTCGCCGCCATCTCGAAGCCGCCCTTGTAGCCGTGGCGCATCACCCCGGCGATCCATTTGGGGTTGACCACCCGGGCCCGCACCACTCGGGCGATCTCCTCCTCCAGGGTCCGGATCCTCGGCGTTTCGGGGCGCGAATGGTCGTCGTGGTAGACCGCCGGACTGGTTCCCGACAGGGTCCGCACCGCGACCGTCATTCCGCCTTCGAACTGGTAGTAGTCGTCGGAGTCCAGCAGGTCGTGCTCGCGGTTGTCCTGGTTCTGGACCACCGCCTCGACGTTCCTGAGGCGGGTCTCGAACAGGCCGTGGGCGGCGTCGCCCTCGGCGCCCGAGCCGTAGGCGTAGCCGCCCCAGGCGACATAAGCCCGGGCCAGGTCGTCCTCGGTCCGCCAGCCGCGTTCGTCGATCAGCGTCTGCAGGCCGGCGCCGTAGGCCCCCGGCTTGGAGCCGAAGATGCGGAACCCGGCGCGCCGTTCGGCCTCCTCGGCGGAAAGGCCCGATTCGGTCAGCCGCGCCGCGTCGGCGCGGACCCGCGCCGCCAGCGGGTTGTCGCGCTCAGGCTCGTCGAGCGCGGCGACGGCGCGGACCGCCGAATCGAAGAGGTCGATGAGGGCCGGGAAGGCGTCGCGGAAAAACCCGGAGACCCTGAGCGTGACGTCGACCCGGGGCCGGTCGAGCACCGAGGTCGCCAAGACCTCGAACCCTGTGACCCGGCGCGAGGCGGCGTCCCAGGTCGGGCGCACCCCCATCAGCGCCAGCCCCTGGGCGATGTCGTCGCCCCCGGTCCGCATGTTGCTGGTCCCCCAGGCGGTCAGGGCCATGGTGCGCGGCCAGTTGCCGTGATCCTGCAGGTGACGCTCGACCAGCAGCCCGGCCGACTTCCAGCCCAGGGTCCAGGCCGCCGGGGTCGGCACGGTGCGGGTGTCGATCGAGAAGAAGTTGCGCCCGGTGGGCAGCACGTCGGGCTTGCCCCGGGTCGGCGCCCCGGACGGCCCCGGCTCGACGAAGCGGCCGCTCAGGCCATCCAGGATGCCCCGCATCTCGGCCTCCCCGCAGGCCGCCACCGCCGGGCGGATGGTGTTTTCCACCTCGGCGAGGACGGCGGCCGTCCGCTTCCATTCGGGATCGACGACGATATCGCCGGCGACCAGGCCCCCGGCCAGCCCCTCCAGCCGCTCGACGGTGTCCCCGGCGGTCCGCCAGGTCTCCCCGTTGGCCAGCACCGCCGGCCGGGGTCCCGACCACGGCGCCGCCATCTCGCAGTCCAGCGGGTCGAAGCCCAGCCCCAGGTCGCCGGCCAGGGCGCGGTGCAGGGACTCCCCGCCCTCGCCCGAGCCGCGCGGCACCCGGACCAGGGCCACCAGGAGGTCGGTCAAGCGGCCGTCGACCGGCGATTCGCCGAGGATGTGCAGGCCGTCGCGGATCTGCATTTCCTTGAGCTCGCACAGGTAGTTGTCGAGTTTCCTCAAGGCCTCGCCGTCGTCGTCTTCGGTTTCGATCCCGCAATCGACGCCGACCCCGGTGGCGTGGCACAGGGACAGGATCTGCTGGCCCAGCACCCTGAGCCGGCGCGGATCGACCCCGGCCGCCTCGTAGTACTCGTCGACCAGCTGCTCGAGGTCGCGCAGCGGGCCGTAGCTCTCGGCCCGGGTCAGCGGCGGGGTCAGGTGGTCGACGATCACCGCCGACGCCCGCCGCTTGGCCTGGGTGCCCTCGCCGGGGTCGTTGACGATGAACGGATAGAGGTGGACGGTGGGGCCCAGCGCGGCCTCCGGGAAGCAGCCGGCGGACAGCGCCAGGGCCTTGCCGGGCAGCCATTCCAGGTTGCCGTGCTTGCCCATGTGGACCACGGCGTGGGCCTTGAAGCACCTCCGCAGCCAGGCGTAGAACGCCAGGTAGGCGTGGGGCGGAGGCAGGTCCGGGTCGTGGTAGGTGGCCGCCGGGTCGATGTTGTAGCCCCGCGCCGGTTGCAGGCCGACGACCACATGGCCGAGCCGCATCGCGGCGATGGCGAAGGCGTCCTTGGAGGCCAGGAAATAGGGATCGTCGCGCGGCGCCCCCCAGCGCTCCTCGATCGACTGGCGGGCGGCTTCGGGGAGGTCGGCGAAGAAGGCCTCGTACTCGGCCAGCGGCAGGGTCTCGCGAATTTCACGCTTGGCCAGGGCGGCGATGTCGTTGGTCGGCCCGGCGGCCAACCGCTCGATCAACCGGTCGCCGTTGGCGGGAACCCCGTCCACCGTGTAACCGTCGTCCGCCAAGGCCTCGAGGACGTTGACGGTGGCCGCCGGGGTGTCCAGCCCGACCCCGTTGCCCAGCCGGCCGTCCCGGTTGGGGTAGTTGGCCAGGACCAGGGCGATGCGACGGTCTGCGGCCGGGGCGCGGCGGAGCGCCGCCCACCCGGCGGCCAGTTGGCAAACGAAATCAACCCGGTCGGGGCGCGGCTGGTAATCGACGATGTCGGACTCGGTCAGGGAATCGCGCCGGGCCAGCCCCTTGAACGACACCGCGCGGCTGAGAATCCGCCCGTCGACCTCGGGCAGGGCCACGTTCATGGCGATGTCGCGCGCCGACAGCCCCCGGGTGCCCAGGCGCCAGTCCTCCTCGTTGGAGCCGGCGAAGACCACCTGGAGGACCGGGCAGCCGGCGGCGTCCAACGGGGTCGTCGTCCGCTCGCCGCCCGGCGCCGAAACCGCGAAGCCGGTGGCGTTGAGGACCACGTCGAGGGGCGTCTCGCCGACGATCCCCTCGAGGATCGCCAGGGCCAGCGGATCGCGAAGGCTGGAGACGAACACCGGCAGCGGGTTGAGGCCGACCCCGGCCAGCCCGTGGACCAGCGCGTCGACCGCCTTCAGGTTGCCCGCCTGGAGGAGCGCCCGGTAGAACACCAGGGCCGCCACCGGCGCCGAATCGTCCCAGTTCCCGGTGACCGTTTCGATATCGCAATCCTGTTGTCCGGGCCAGTACAGGCCGCCCCGAAGCAGCGCCCGGGGCTCGCGCCACCGGGTCTCGAAACCGACCAGGGCGGCGCACCGGCAAAGGAAGTCGCGGGCGTTGTCGATGCCGCCGTGGACGCCGTACTGCCACAGCCGGTGCAGCTCGTCGCCGGGCAGGCCGGACAGCGCCGAGAGTTCGGCGTCGGGCTGGTCGTCGCCGGGCAGCAGGGCCAGCGGGATGTCGCGCTGGCGGCAGGCGAGCGCCACCTGCTCGACCCCATAGGGCCAGTAGCCGCGCCCCCCCAGCAGGCGGACCACCACCAGCCTGGCCTTCGACACCACGTTGTCGACGTACAGATCGACCGACATGTTGTGGCCGAGATGGAGCAGGCTGGCCAGGCGCAGGGTCGGGAAGCCGCCCCCGGCAAGCTCCTGGTAGGCCGCCGCCAGGCAGGCCAATTCGCTGTCGGCGGCCGACAGCACCACCATGTCGCCGGGGCTCTGGCCGAGATCGACGGCCTCGGCGCCGTCGACGATTGCCCCCGGCTGGGCGGCCAGCAGGTGCATGGCCGGAGTCCTTCTGCTAACCCGGCTCGGCCAGGGCGGCGGTTATCGCCGCCCGGTCGATGCCCTTCTCGCCGATCACCACCAGCCGGCTCCGGCGGTCCTCGCCGTCGCGCCAGGGGCGGTCGTAGTAGCGTTGGATGCGTCCTCCCACCCCCTGGACCACGTGGCGCGCGTCGCGGCCCGGGACGTCGATGAAACCCTTGATCCGCAACACGTCGTGATCGGCGATGATCCTTTCAAGGCGGCGTTCCAGAGCCCCGGGGTCGGCGACCGCGCCCAGCGTCACCACGAAGCTGTCGAAGTCGTCGTGGTCGTGCTCCGCCTCGCCGTCGTGGCACGACGGCCGGGCCTCGATGTGGTCCTCGGCCGCCGCCCCCTGGCCCAGCACCACCCGGGGATCGACCACCCCGTCGACCGCCTCCACCACCTTGACCGCCGGGCGCAGCCACGCCGCCACCTCGGCGCGGGCCGCGGCGTTGGCCTTCTTGCCCATCAGGTCGGTCTTGTTGAGGATCACCAGGTCGGCGCAGCGGAGCTGGTCGGTGAACACCTCCGCCAGCGGCGCCTCGTGATCCAGTGCCGCATCGGCCCGGCGCTCGGCCTGGACCGCCCCGGGGTCGTCGGCGAAACGGCCCTCGGCGACCGCCGGACCGTCGATCACCACGATCACCCCGTCGACCGTCACCCGGGAGCGGATCTCCGGCCAGTCGAAGGCCTTGACCAGCGGCTTGGGCAGCGCCAATCCTGATGTTTCGATAACGATATGATCGGGCGGTTGCGGTCGCTCGAGCAGCATCTCCATGGTCGGCAGGAACTCGTCGGCGACCGTGCAGCAGATGCAGCCGTTGGCCAGCTCGATCATGTCGTTCTCGGCGCAGCCCTCGATGGAGCACGCGGTGAGCAGTTCGCGGTCGATCCCCAGGTCGCCGAACTCGTTGATGATCAGGGCGATCCGCCGGCCGTCGGCGGTCTTCAGCAGGTGGCGGATCAGCGACGTCTTGCCGGCGCCCAGGAAGCCGGTGACCACGGTCGCCGGAATCTTCATCGCCCGGAGTCCTTCAACACCGTCGGCAGTCCGGCGGCGACCAGCACCACCCGGTCGGCGGCCGCCGCCAGCGCCTGGTTGAGCCGCCCCGCCCGGTCCTGGAACTCGCGGGCCAGCGCGTTGTCCGGACAGATTCCCATGCCGACCTCGTTGGCCACCAGCACCACCGGTCCGCTCAGCCCGCCGAGGACCTCGATCAGGCCGCTGGTGGCGGCATCGGCGTCCCAGCCCGCCGCCATCAGGTTGCTCAGCCACAGGGTCAGGCACTCGACCAGCACCGGGCGCCCGGGGGCCGAGACCTCGTTGAGCGCGGGCAGGATGTCGAGCGGCTCCTCGAGCGTTGTCCAGCCGTCGCCGCGGCGCTCCTTGTGGCGGCGGATGCGCTCGGCCATCTCGGCGTCCCCGGCCTCGGCGGTGGCCAGGTAGAGGCCGCCCCCGGCGGCGGCGACCAGCCGTTCGGCGTAGGCGCTCTTGCCGGAACGCGCGCCGCCCAGGACCAGGGTCACGGGGGGCAGCGAAACAGAACTCACGGCGCGGGTCTCCTCCATTGAAAGGGCGGCGAACCTAGCACGGCACGATCCGGAGAATCTAGCGGGGCGGAACGTTGATCCCGACCACCCGCCACACCCCGCCGTGGCCGCGCAGGATGCCCCCGGCGATGTGGTCGAGGCGGGTCAGCGACAGGTTGTCGATGCGCACCGCCATGGCTTGCCCGGAGTCCAGGCCCAGGGCCTCGGCGACGGCGGCGCGGATGGTCCCGCCGTGGGTCACCGCCACGATGTCGGCCCCGGCGTGCTCGGCGGTCAGGCGGCGGATCACCGCCGCCGCGCGCCCGATCAGCTCGGCGAAGCTCTCCCCGCCCGGGGGCGCGTTGCGGGTCGGGTCGCTCCAGAACGCCTGGTGGACCCGTTGGTCCTCCTTCTCGATCTGGTTCCACTTCTTGCCCTGCCAGTCGCCGAAGCTCTGCTCGGCCAGGTCGCGTTCGATTCGGGGCTCGGGCGCCGCCAGGCCGCACGCCGCGATCGCCGCGACGGTGTCGGTGGTCCGCCGCAGGTGGCTGGTCACCCAGACGTCGGTTTCCGGCAACGCCGCGGCCAGGGCCCGGAAGGCGGCCCCATCCGAAGTGTCGCAGGCGACGTCGCGCTGGCCGTAGATGCGTCCGCCTTGATCGACCACCGGGGCGTGGCGCACCCACCACCAGCGCGTGGTGGCGCTCATTCCACGACAGCCGCGACGACCAGCAGCACCGCCACCTCGGCGACCTGCTGGACGGCGCCCAGGACGTCGCCGGTGTAGCCGCCGATGCGGCTCCTCGCCAGCCCGGCCAGGGCGGCGGCCGCGAAGGCTCCGGCGGCCAGCGCCCACAGGGCGGCGGCGGGGCCGATCAGGACCGCCGCCAGGACCACGGCGATGGCCAGCGCGGCGGC
>CAZWEZ010000076.1:0-16960 GCA_964632795.1 uncultured Thalassospiraceae bacterium
GCTTTCCTCCTACCCGGCGGGACGCCGAGGCGATCTCTATGGGTCATTATCAGTGAACCTTGGTATTAGGGCTTTCCCCTTGACGCCCGTCGCGGCGTTGCACCATATGCGATTCCATTAAAGAGTTTCGTCCCAGGGAGAACTCGGTTGCTGGGAAGCCTACGGCAGTCAATCGACAACCAGATGCTGCATCTGGAGGCGCTCTTCGACCGCCCCTTCGGCGCCCCCTGGAATCCGCTGCGCCAGTTGGGAACGCTGTCGTTCTTCTTCTTCTGGGTGGTCGCCGTCAGCGGCCTGTACGTCTACATCCTGTTCGACACCTCGGTGGCCGGGGCCTACCCGTCGGTCGAGTACATGACCAACGAGCAGTGGTACCTGGGCGGCATCATGCGCTCCCTCCACCGCTACGCCTCCGACGCCATGGTGTTGACCACCGTCCTCCATCTGCTTCGCGAGTTCATCCGCGACCGCTACCGGGATGTGCGCTGGTACGCCTGGCTCACCGGCCTGCCGATCCTGTGGTTCCTCTACACCTCGGGGATCAGCGGCTACTGGCTGGTGTGGGACCAGCTGGCCCAGTACATCGCCATCGTGTCGATGGAGTGGCTGGACTGGCTGGGCATCTCCGGCGAACCCGTCGCCAACAACTTCCTGACCCCGGAAAGCCTCACCGACCGCTTCTTCAGCCTGTTGGTGTTCATCCACATCTTCGCCTCGCTGTTCCTGCTGTTCATCATGTGGATCCACCTGCTCCGGGTCTCCCTGGCCAAGTTCAACCCGCCGCGCGGCCTGGCGGTGGGGTGCCTGTTGATGCTGTTGGCGCTGTCGCTGGTCAAGCCGGCCGTCAGCCACCCTCCGGCCGACCTGGCGACGGTGCCCACGGTGCTCGACCTCGACTGGTTCTACATGGCGTTCTATCCCCTGTACGACGCCTGGGGGGCGGCCCCGTCGTGGGCCATCGTCGCCGGCCTGTCGCTGCTGATCGCCATCCTGCCGTGGGTGCCGCCACTGCGCCAGCCGGCGCCGGCCAGGGTCGAGCTGAGCAAGTGCAACGGCTGTACGCGGTGCTTCGCCGACTGCCCCTTCGGGGCGGTGACCATGGAGCCGCGTTCCGACGGCCGGCCCTTCGACATGGAGGCGGTGGTCAACCCGGCGCTGTGCACGGCGTGTGGCATCTGCGTCGGCTCCTGTCCGATGTCGACCCCGTTCCGCCAAACCCTGGAACTGGACACCGGCATCGACCTTCCGGAGTTCAGCCTCGGCCGGCTCCGCGCCCTGACGCTCACGGCCTCCGAGAGGCTGGCCGCGGCACCCGGGGACGACGGCGCCCGGGTGCTGGTCTTCGGCTGCGACCATGGGGCCGAGGTCGAGGGCCTCGAAGGGTCCTGCGTCGCCGCCGTCAGGATGCCCTGCATCGGCATGCTGCCGCCGTCGTTCATCGACTTCGTGCTCAGCCGCGAGGGCGCCGACGGGGTGCTGCTCACCGGCTGCCGGGAGTGCGACTGCTACCACCGCCTGGGCGACCGCTGGACCCGGGAGCGCATCGAGGGGATCCGCGATCCCTACCTGCGCAAGCGGGTCCCCAGGGAACGCCTGCGCACCTTCTGGGCGGCGCGCACCGACGCCGCGGCGCTGGCCGCCGAGGTCGAGGGCTTCCGCGCCCACCTGGCCGGCCTCGGGGCCGACGAGGAGGGACGCCGATGAGGACGCCCGTTCGCTACCTCTGGCAGGGGGTCCTGTACCTGCTGTTCGCGGCGACCGTCGGCTATTTCTCCGACACCCCGGCCTACACCTACGTCGAGGCCGGCAAGGCGGTGATCAAGCTCAGCCTGAGCCACGCCGGCAAGCGCCTGGTCGAATGCCGCCGCCGGACCGCCGAGGAACTGGCCGAGCTGCCGCCCAACATGCGCAAGGCGATGGACTGCCCGCGCCGCCGCTGGCCGGTGACCGTCGAGATGGAACTCGACGGGGCGGCGATCTACCGCCGCCAAGCCGCCCCCGCGGGCCTCGCCGGGGACGGCGAGTCCAGTTTCTACCGGACCTTCACGGTCGAGGCCGGGCGCCACCGCCTGGTCCTCAGGATGAAGGACCACGGCGAGGGCGGGGGCTTCGACTACGGGTGGGAGAAGGAGGTCGACCTGGCCCCGGCCCAGGTCCTGGTGGTCGGCTTCGACAAGGTCGACAAGCGGTTCGTCATCAGGTAGCCGCCGGACTTTGGGCCATGGCGTGGAGGTTGCCGTCCAGGGTCCTGAAGTGGACCCCGAACCAGGCCGACATCTTTCCTCCGAGGACAATTTCGCAATCGTACTCGGGGTCGTTTTTTACTTCCTCCATGATGTCGCGGATGGTCTCCAGCAGCCGATCGTGGTCTTCCTTGTGGGTGGCGTAGTCGGCGAAGTTCGAATCGCGCATGAGCTTTTCCTCGAGCGCGAAGTGGGCCTCGATCTGGGCATGGATCTCGCCGAGATAGTAGTTGACCTCGTCGCGGGAGCAGCGGGCGGAGATCTTCGCGAACAACTCGTTGATCAGCGATATCAGAAGCCGGTGCTCGTGGTCGATGGGCGGGAACCCGGACTTGAAACTATCTTTCCATTCGATCAGCGACATGCTCGTCCTTTCCTTGGGTCGGGAAATTTCCCGTAAAGATACGTTCTTGACATATGTCAAGGTTGCGGTGCCGGGCGGATCGTACTCTAATCCTATATAGGTTCCGCACCTGCTTGTTTCCAACACTGAACGCCAGACGGGGGATATCCGTTATGAGAGCACAAGGGCTACTCAAGCCGGCCCTGGGGCTGGCCGTGTTCGCCGGCGTCGCCCTCGCCATGGGCTCGGCCATGGCCGCCGGTGCGCCGAAGATGAGCGACGAGGAGTTCGAGACCGCCACCAACATCTACTTCGACTACTGCGGCGGCTGCCACGGCACCCTGCGCAAGGGAGCCACTGGGCCCAACCTGGAACCCAAGAGCACCCGGGAACTCGGCGACGAGGGTCTCAAGTCGATGCTGACCTACGGCACCCCGGGGGGGATGCCCAACTGGGGCGAGTCGGGCAACCTCGACGAGGCCCAGATCGACCTGCTGGTCAAGTTCCTGCAGAACGATCCGCCGCAGCCCCCCGAGTTCGGGATGAAGAAGATCCGGGCGAGCTGGAAGCTGTTGGTACCCCTGGTCGACCGGCCGACCGAGCCCCAGCACGACTGGGACATCGACAACCTGTTCGTGGTCATTCTTCGCGACGCCGGCCAGATCGCCCTGATCGACGGCAACACCTATGAGATCCGGACCATCATCGACGCCGGCTATGCGGTGCACATCGCCCGCATATCGGCCTCCGGACGCTATGTGCTGACCGTCGGGCGGGACGCCAGGATCACCCTGGTCGACCTGTGGATGAACCCGCCCAGCACGGTGGCCGAGATCGACATCGGCATCGAGGCTCGTTCGGTGGAGACCTCCAAGATGAAGGGCTGGGAGGACGAGTTCGCCATCGGCGGCGCCTACTGGCCGCCCCAGTACGTGATCATGGACGGCAAGACACTGGAGCCCTTGCGGGTGGTCTCCACCCGGGGCGTCACCTACGACGAGCAGGAATACCATCCGGAGCCGCGGGTCGCCGCGATCGTCGCCTCCCACTACAAACCCGAGTTCATCGTCACCATCAAGGAGACCGGCAAGATCCTGCTGGTCGACTACTCCGACCTCAACAACTTCGCGGTGACCACCATCGACGCCGAGCGCTTCCTGCATGACGGCGGGTTCGACCGCACCGGGCGCTACTTCCTGGTCGCCGCCAACGCCCGCAACAGTATCGCCATCGTCGACACCAAGGAGCGGATGCTGATCGGGATCGTCGAGACCGGCATCAAGCCGCACCCGGGGCGCGGCGCCAACTTCGTCCATCCCAGGTACGGTCCGGTGTGGGCGACCAGCCACCTGGGCGACGACACCATCGCCCTGATCGGCACCGATTACCAGAAGCACCCGCGTTATGCCTGGAAGATGGTCAAGTCCTTCGAGAGCCTGGGTGGCGGGGCGCTGTTCGTCAAGACTCATCCCAAATCCAAGAACCTGTGGGTCGACGCGCCGCTCAACCCCGACGAAGAGATCCACAGTTCGGTGGCGGTGTTCGACATCAACAACCTCGATCTGGGCTACCAGCAGATCAACGTCGCGGCGGCCGCCGGACTCGGCGACGGTGGCGGGGCGCGGGTCGTCCACGGCGAATACAACAAGCAGGGAACCGAAATCTGGTTCTCGGTTTGGGCTCCCAGGGACAAGACGTCGGCGCTCGTCGTCTTCGACGACAAGACCCGCAAGGTCAAGAAGGTGATCAAGGACAAGCGGCTGGTCACCCCGACCGGCAAGTTCAACGTCTACAACACCAGGAACGACGTCTACTGAGGACGATCCGGGGGCGGGGGTGGATTCCCCCGCCCTCCGTCCGTTCCCGGGGAAAAGACGGTGAACCATCTTTCGTGCGTCTATCTGGTGGGCACCGGGCCCGGCGATCCCGAGTTGCTGACCCTCAAGGCCCGCCGGCTGGTCTATGACGATGACCATGGGGAGATGGATGAAGAGCTTTCGGCGCGGGCGTGAGGCGCTGGCCGCTGTCCTGCTCGCATCGCTGACCACCGCTGGCGCCGCCGCCGCCGCCGCCGATATCGGGGCTGCGCGCAAGGCCGAACTCCTCTATCTTCTGGCCCACGACTGCGGGTCCTGCCACGGCATGAAGCGCCTGGGGGGGCTGGGCCCGCCGCTTACCGCCGAGGCCCTTGCCGGGAGGTCGGCCGAGGACCTGGCCCAAACCATCCTCGGCGGCGTCCCCGGCACCCCGATGCCGCCCTGGCGGCCCTTTCTGAGCCCTGGAGAAGCGCGGTGGCTGGCCGGGGTCTTGATAAACGGCGATGGATACGGCAAACCGGAACAATGAACACTATTCCCCATAACCTCCGGCGGCTCGCCGGCCTGGCCGCGGCCGCCGGGCTGGCCGCGGTGCTGGCCGCCTGCGCCGCGCCGCGGGGCACCGGCGACCTCGGCGTGGTGATCGAGCGGGCGGCCGGCTCGCTGCTGGTGGTCGATACCACGGCGCGCACCCGCCTGGCCCGAATCGAGGGCCTGGGCAACCTCAGCCACGCCACCGTCGTCTATTCCCGGGACCAGCGCTACGCCTATGTCTTCGGCCGCGACGGCGGACTGTCCAAGGTCGACCTGCTGGGCGGGCGGCTGGTCCGCCGGGTGGTCCAGGCGGGCAACAGCGTCGGCGGCGCCATCTCCCAGGACGGGCGGCTGATCGCCGTCTCCAACTACCAGCCGGGCGGGGTCCGGGTGTTCGACGCCGGGACCCTGGAGATGGTGGCCGACATCCCGGCCCTCTACGGCGCCGACGGCGATACCTCGAAGGTGGTCGGCCTGGTCGACGCCCCCGGACAACGCTTCGTGTTCGCGCTGTACGACGCCGGCGAGATCTGGCTGGCCGAGATGGCCGATCCCGCCAACCCCGTGATCCGCAAGTACCGCGACGTCGGCGAGCTGCCCTACGACGCCCTGATCACGCCCGACGGGCGCTACTACGTCGCCGGCCTGTTCGGCGAGGACGGGCTGGCCCTGCTCGACCTGTGGCACCCGGAGGCCGGGGTGCGCCGCATCCTGGACGGCTACGGCAGGGGCGAGGAGCCGCTGCCGGTCTACAAGATGCCTCACCTGGAGGGCTGGGCGGTGGCCGGCGGGGTGGCCTTCATCCCGGCGGTCGGACGCCACGAGGTGTTGGTCGTCGACACCGACACCTGGCGCGAGGCCGGTCGGATCCAGGTCCACGGCCAGCCGGTGTTCGTGATGGCGCGGCCCGACGGCCGCCAGGTGTGGGTCAACTTCGCGTTCCCCGACAACGACACCGTGCAGGTGATCGACGTCCCGACGCGGCGCATCATCGACAACCTGAAACCGGGCCGCGGCGTGCTCCACATGGAGTTCACGCCGCGCGGCGAGGAGGTCTGGATCTCGGTCCGCGACAGCGACCGGGTGGTGGTCTACGACACCGCGACGCTGGCGGTGGTCGGGGAACTGCCGGCCGACAAGCCGAGCGGCATCTTCTTCACCTCCCGCGCCCACCGCATCGGGCTGTGAACATGAAGGGCCTGGAAAAAAGCCTCTTGGACGATTTCCAGCGGGATTTCCCCCTGACCCCGCGGCCCTACGCCGAGATCGCCCGGCGGCTCGGGGTCGGCGAGGACGAGGTCATCGCGGCGCTGGTCCGGCTCGCCGAGGACGGCGTGGTCAGCCGCGTCGGGGCGGTGTTCAGGCCCCACCGCGTGGGGGCCAGCACCCTGGCCGCGATGACGGTGCCCGAGGAGCGGATCGAGGAGGTGGCGGAGCTGGTCAACGGCTACCGGGAGGTCAACCACAACTACCAGCGCGACCACCGCGTCAACCTGTGGTTCGTGATCACCGCCCCCGAGCGGGAGCGGGTCGAACAGGTGATCGCGGAGATCGGGCGGCGGACCGGGCTCCGGGTCCTGGACCTGCCGATGATCGAGGACTACCACCTGGACCTGGGGTTCGAACTGCAATGGCATTGAGCGAGGATCGCCGGCGCCTGGTCGCCGCGCTCGGCCGCGGGCTGCCGTTGACCCGGCGTCCCTACCGCGACCTCGGCCGGGATATCGGGATCGCCGAGGAGGCGGTCATCGCGGCGCTGGGAGAGATGCTCGACGACGGCCTGCTCAAGCGCCTGGGCATCGTCGTCCACCACCACCAGCTGGGCTACCGGGCCAACGCCATGGTGGTCTGGGACATCCCCGACGACGCCGTCGCCGAGGTCGGCCGCCGGTTCTCCGAGTTCGACTTCGTGACCCTGTGCTACCGCCGTCAACGGCGTCCGCCCGAGTGGCCCTACAACCTGTTCTGCATGGTCCACGGACGCCAGAGGACGCGGGTCCTGGCCCAGGTCGAGGAACTGGCCGCCGCCTGCGGCCTCGCCGATGCGCCGCACCAGGTGCTGTTCAGCAGCCGCCGCTTCAAGCAGCGCGGGGCGATCTACGGCGACCCCGGATGAGCCCCCTCGAGGATCGCGACCGGGCCATCGTCAACGCCCTGCAGGGCGGCTTCCCGATCACCGACGAACCCTTCGCCGAGGCCGGGCGGGAACTGGGGATGGACGGCGCCGAAGTGATCGAACGCATCGCCCGGATGATGGAAGACGGCATCCTCAACCGCTTCGGCCCCATCTACAACGCCGAGAAGCTGGGCGGCGCCGTCACCCTGGCTGCGATCGCGGTCCCGGAGGCCGACTTCGAGGCCGTCGCCGAAACCGTCAACGCCTTTCCCGAGGTCGCCCACAACTACGCCCGCGACCACGATTTCAACATGTGGTTCGTAGTCTCCACGGACGACGCCGGGCGCATCGCCGGGGTGATCGCCGAGATCGAACGGGCGACCGGGCTCGAGGTCCACGAGATGCCCAAGATCGAGGAGTTCCACGTCGGCCTGAGGTTCGAGGCATGATCGACGCCACCGACCGCTCCATCGTCGTCGCCACCCAGCAGGGGCTGCCGCTGACCACGCGCCCCTACCACGCCGTCGCCCAACGGCTGGGCCTGGAGGCCGCCGAGGTCCAGGAGCGGCTGGCCCGGATGCTGGAGGCCGGGATCGTGCGCCGCATCGGGGTGGTCCCCGACCACTACGCGCTGGGCTACCGGGGCAACGGCATGGCGGTGTGGGACGTCGCCGACGAGCGGATCGGCGAGCTGGGCCGCCGCGTCGGCGGGCTCGACTTCGTCAGCCATTGCTACCACCGGCCCCGCCATCTCCCCGAGTGGCCGTATAACCTGTTCGCCATGGTCCACGGCCGCGACCGCGACGCGGTGCGCCGGCGGGTCGCCGAGATCACCGCCCTGCTTGGCCAGGCGGCCGGCGCCCACCACATATTGTTCAGCACCCGGATCCTCAAGAAGACCGGGCTGCGCCTGGCGGATTAGGATATGTTCAGGGTCAGCCGGATGCTGCGCGAGATCGACCACCCGACCCCGGCGGGACCGCGCCGCGATCCGCCGGGGCCGGTCGTGGTGTGGAACCTGATCCGCCGCTGCAACCTGGTCTGCAGGCACTGCTACTCGATCTCGGCGGACAAGGACTTCCCCGGCGAGTTGACCACCGACGAGGTCTACGCGGTGCTCGACGACCTGAGAAGGTTCGCCGTGCCGTGGCTGATCCTGTCGGGCGGCGAGCCGCTGCTGCGCCCCGACATCTTCGAGGTCTCGCGGCGGGCCAAGGAAATGGGCTTCGACGTCGGCCTGTCGACCAACGGCACCCTGATCGGCGCCGCTACCATCGACGCCATTACCGAGGCCGGCTACGACTACGTGGGGATCAGCATCGACGGCTTGGAATCGACCCACGACGCCTTCCGCGGCCGCCGGGGCGCCTTCGCCGAGGCCATGACCGGGGTCGGGCTGTGCACGGCGCGGGGGCTCAAGGTCGGGCTCCGCTTCACCATGACCCGGGACAACGCCGGCGAGCTGCCGGCGATGCTGGACCTGGCCGAGGACGCCGGCGCCGAACGTTTCTACCTGTCCCACCTCAACTACGCCGGCAGGGGCAACCGCAACCGCGGCGACGACGCCTATTTCGCGGCCACCCGGCGGGCCATGGAGCTGGTCTTCGAGCGCGCCCTGGGATACCTCCGCCAGGGCCGCGAGCTGGAGGTCGCCACCGGCAACAACGACGCCGACGGCGCCTACCTGCTGCACTGGGTGGGGGAGCGCTTCCCCGAGCGCGCCGACCACCTCCGCGCCAAGCTGGTCCAGTGGGGCGGCAACGCCTCGGGCGTCAACATCGCCAACATCGACAACCTGGGCAACGTCCACCCCGACACCATGTGGTGGCACGCCACGCTCGGCAACGTGCGCGACCGGCCGTTCTCGGAAATCTGGGACGACCTCTCGGAGCCGCTGATGGCCGGGCTGCGCCGCCGCCCGCGTCCGGTCACCGGGCGCTGCGCGGCCTGCCGGCACCTCGACATCTGCAACGGCAACACCCGCATCAGGGCCGAGCGGGTCAGCGGCGACGTGTGGGCCGAGGACCCCGGATGCTACCTCGACGACCAGGAGATCGGCCTCCCGGCCGACACCGGGAGCCAACGCTAACCATGCCCAAGCCGATTCCCCTCATCCTGGCCCTGGCTCTCGCCGCCGCCACGGCGGGGCCGGCGGCGGCCGGCGGCGTCGACGCCGCGGGCCTGTTCGCCGGGATTTGCGCCGAATGCCACGGCAAGGACCGCCTGGGGGGCATCGGCCCGGCGCTGCTGCCCGAGAACCTGGGCCGGCTGAAGCCCGCCGACGCCCGCAAGCTCGTCGCCGCCGGCGCCCCGGCGACCCAGATGCCCGGCTTTGCGGACCAACTGTCGGAGGCCGAGATCGCCGCCCTGGTCGAGCTCGTCTACCAGCCGTTGCCCGAGTTCCCCGAGTGGGGCCTGGACAGGATCGCCGCCTCGCGGATCGTCCACAACGACCCCGCTACCCTGCCCGCGGCGCCGGTGCACGACGCCGACCCGCTCAACCTGTTCACGGTGGTCGAGACCGGCGACCACCACGTCACCATCCTCGATGGCGACAGTTTCGAGCCCATCTGGCGGTTCCCGTCGCGCTTCGCCCTGCACGGCGGGGCCAAGTATTCGCCCGACGGCCGGTTCGTCTACCTGGCCTCGCGCGACGGCTGGGTCAGCATGTACGACCTCCACGGCCTGGTGCCGGTGGCCGAGGTCCGGGCCGGCGTCAACAGCCGCAACATCGCGATCTCCGGGGACGGCCGCTACCTGATGGTCGGCAACGTGCTCCCCCACACGCTGGTGATCCTCGACGCCGGCGACCTGAGGCCGATCAAGGTGATCGAGGTCAAGGACGACGAGGGCCGTACCTCGCGGGTCAGCGCGGTCTACACCGCGCCGCCCCACAACAGCTTCATCGTCGCCCTGAAAGACCTTCCCGAGATCTGGATGATATCCTACCAGGACGACCCCAAGCCGGTGCCGCTGGGCATGGTCCACAGCTTCGAGCCGGGCAAGGAGGAGGGGTTCTTCGACTTCGGCCCGTTCCCGGTGCGCCGCATCAAGCTCGACGACTACCTGGACGACTTCTTCTTCGACCACGACTACGTCAACCTGGTGGGGGCGGCGCGCAACGGGGGCAACGGCCAGGTGGTCAACCTGTACGCCCGGCGCAAGATCGCCGAGATCGAGCTCGCCGGGATGCCGCACCTGGGCTCGGGCATCACCTTCGACTATCGGGGCCGCCAGGTGATGGCGACGCCCCACCTCGCCGAAGGCGCGGTCAGCGTCATCGACATGGAGACCTGGAAGACCATCAAGCGCATCGAGACCCTGGGCCCCGGCTTCTTCATGCGCAGCCACGCCAACACCCCCTATGCCTGGGTCGATGTCTTCTTCGGCCCCCACAAGGACGCCCTGCACGTCATCGACAAGCGGACCCTGGAGATCGTCCGCACCCTGCGCCCGGCGCCGGGCAAGACCGCCGCCCACGTCGAGTTCACCCGCGACGGGCGCTACGCCCTGGTCAGCATCTGGGAGAGCGACGGCGCCGTGGTGGTCTACGACGCCGCGACCCTGGAGGAAGTCAAGCGGATCCCCATGAACAAGCCCTCGGGCAAGTACAACGTCTACAACAAGATCACCTACGCCCGCGGGACCAGCCACTGAACGAAGCGGATCGCGCCAGCCGGGGCGAGCCGTGGGGGGGGGGGACAACGAACGGGGCCGCTCCAGATGGAGCGGCCCCGCCGGTTCGATCGGATTCGGACAGGCCGAGCTTACATGCCCATGCCGCCCATGCCGCCCATGCCGCCCATGTCGGGCATCGACGGGGTATCCTTCTTCTCCGGTTTCTCGGCCACCATGGCCTCGGTGGTGACCAGCAGGCCGGCCACCGACGCGGCGTCCTGCAGGGCGGTCCGGACCACCTTGGTGGGGTCGATGATGCCGGCCTTGACGAGGTCGGTGTACTCGCCCGCCTGGGCGTCGAAGCCGAAGCTGTTCTTCTTGCTCTCCAGGACCTTGCCGGAGACCACGGCGCCGTCGTGGCCGGCGTTCTCGGCGATCTGGCGGAGCGGCGTCTGGAGCGCCCGACGCACGATGTCGACGCCGACCTTCTGGTCGTCGTTGGACGGCTTGGTCTTGTCCAGCGCCCGGGTGGCGTAGAGCAGGGCCACGCCGCCGCCGGCGACCACCCCTTCCTCGACCGCCGCGCGGGTGGCGTGCAGGGCGTCTTCGACCCGGTCCTTGCGCTCGCGGACCTCGGTCTCGGTGGCCCCGCCGACACGGATCACGGCCACCCCGCCGGCCAACTTGGCCAGCCGTTCCTGCAGCTTCTCGCGGTCGTAATCCGAGGTCGTCTCCTCGATCTGGGCGCGGATCTGGGTGCATCGGCCCTGGATGTCGGACTTCTTGCCGATGCCCTCGATGATGGTCGTCTCCTCCTTGGTGATCGCCACCTTCTTGGCCGAGCCCAGCATTTCCATGGTCACGTTCTCGAGCTTGATCCCCAGGTCCTCGCTGATCACCTGGCCGGAGACCAGAACCGCGATGTCCTCGAGCATCGCCTTGCGGCGGTCGCCGAAGCCCGGCGCCTTGACCGCGACCACCTTGAGGCCGCCGCGCAGCTTGTTGACGACCAGGGTCGCCAGGGCCTCGCCCTCGATGTCCTCGGCGATGATCAGCAACGGCCGGCCCGACTGCACCACCGACTCGAGAATCGGCAGCAGCGGCTGGAGGCCGGACAGCTTCTTCTCGTGGATCAGGATGTAGGGGTTCTCCATGTCGCAGGTCATCTTGTCGGCGTTGGTGACGAAGTAGGGCGAGGTGTAGCCGCGGTCGAACTGCATGCCCTCGACGATGTCGAGTTCGGTGTGCAGGCTCTTGGCCTCCTCGACCGTGATTACGCCTTCCTTGCCGACCTTCTCCATGGCCTCGGCGATGAAGTCGCCGACCTCGGTATCGCCGTTGGCCGAGATGGTGCCGACCTGGGCGATTTCCTCGCTGGTCGAGACCCGTCGGGAATGCTTCTGGACATCGTCGACCACCACCACGACGGCCTTGTCGATGCCCCGCTTGAGATCCATGGGGTTCATCCCGGCGGCCACCGCCTTGGCCCCCTCGCGGATGATGGCCTGGGCCAGCACGGTCGCCGTGGTGGTGCCGTCGCCGGCCTCGTCGGAGGTCTTGGAGGCCACTTCGCGGACCATCTGGGCGCCCATGTTCTCGAACTTGTCGGAGAGCTCGATCTCCTTGGCGACGGTGACCCCGTCCTTGGAGATCCGCGGCGAGCCGAATGACTTGTCAAGGAGCACATTGCGGCCTTTGGGGCCCAACGTCACCTTGACGGTATTGGCCAGGATGTCGACGCCGACCAGCAGCTTGGTCCGTGCTTCGCTCCCGAATTTAATTTCTTTCGCTGGCATTTTCTCGATCCTTACCTTGAAAGCCTAATTACTTCTTCTTCTTCCCACCGTCCTCGATGATCCCGAGGAGGTCGGATTCCTTCATGATCAACAACTCTTCGTCGTCGATCTTGACCTCGGTGCCCGACCACTTGCCGAACAAAATCCGGTCGCCCGCCTTGACGTCGAGCGGCACCAGGGTGCCGTCGTCGCGGCGCGTGCCGGAACCGGCGGCGATGATTTTGCCCTCCATGGGCTTTTCCTGAGCGGTGTCGGGAATGATGATCCCACCCGCGGTCTTTTCATCCTGCTCGATGCGCTTAACCAACACGCGATCATGCAGCGGCCTGAATTTCATCGGTCAACCTCCGTATAACACGCTGAGATTTAAAGAGCTTATGGGGTTGTTAGCGCTCGCCCCTGGTGAGTGCCAACGATCTAGTGGGGTTGTCGCCGCCTGTCAAGAGGTAAGTAGCGAATTCTTCCGGAAGAAGTGCAGGGAGATGTCGTTGGGCAGCGCCCCCAGCAGGGGCGCCGCCAGGACCACCCCCAGGTAGACCACCGCCGCCGCCCCCAGGGGCAGCGAGCCGGCGCCGCGCAGGCGCCGCCACAGGCCGCCCACGCGGACCGTCTCGAGGCGTCCCCGGGCGACCTCGTCGAAGCCGTGGCGGCCGGCCAGGCGGCACAGGTTGTCGGGGTTGAAGTAGCTGAGGTGGGGCGAGGACAGGTCCTTCTGCCACAGCCGCTCGAACAGGAAGCCGACCCCGACCCGCTCCAGGGCGTCGCCGATGCGGTAGAAGACGCCGTCGCTGCTCGGCAGGTTGAGGACCACCAGGCCGCCGGGCTCCAGCACCCGGCAACAGCTTTCCAGGGCCCCGGCGGGATCGGGCAGGTGCTCGAAGACGTCGTTGAAGACCACCACCTCGAACCGTTCCCCGGGCCTCAGCGCCTGGGGGAAGAAGCCCGCGCGGACCTCGAGGCCGGCGCCGGCGGCGGCCTCGGCGGCCTCGGCGTCGGGTTCGATGCCGATCCCGGCGAGGCCCCGCCGGCGGGCGGCGTCGAGGAACCATCCCCGCCCGCAACCGACCTCGAGCAGGCGCCGTCCCTGGGCGGCGACCAGGGTTTCCAGGCAATCGAGGACGGTCTCGAAGTTGTCCCGCCGAAGAGCCTCGATTCCGCCCACCTCGGCGCCGCTCCCGGCCGCCAGGTCGGCCTTGAGGAAGCGGCAGGCGGGGCATCCGGACAGCCACGGCTTGCGGCGCCTCATCGCCGCCGAGCACACCGGGCAGGGGGCGGCGGCGGTCATGGCGCGTTCTTGCTGACCCCGTCCCGGCTCAGGACCCCGGGGTCGCTCAGCGCCACCGAGCGATCCCAGACGATGACGTATCCGCGGCGGAAGGGCTGGACGTACTCGGGCCGGGCGCCCTCGGGATAAACCCCGTAGTAGGACACCACCTTGCCCGCCGGGAACCGGGCCAGCCAGTCGGGCATGTCGTCATCGGTCAGGCCGACCACCGAGATCGGCTTGGCCAGCCGGCCGGCGAAGTGGAACTGGCCGTGGTACTTGCCGTACTGGGCGATGGCGAAGCCCTGGCGTTCCCACTCCCCGAGGCGGACCGCCAGCGGCGCCAGGTCGTAGGCCTCGGCCAGCATCGGCCGGACCACCAGGTGGAGCGCCGTCACGGTGGCCGCCGACAGGGCGGACAGCGCCGCCAGCCTGCCCATGGTCGCGGTCACGGGGGTGACGGCGACCGCCACCCCGGCGCCCAGCGCCAGCAGCGCCCAGCCCGGCTCCATGGTGGCCGCCACCTGGGGCAGATCCAGCGGTCCGGCCAGCCACAGGGTGGCGGCCCCGGCGGCGCCGAGGACAACAGCGAACAGCCCGGGGGGGACCTGGTCCAGGCGGCGCCCCGCCACCTCCCCGGCCCCCCCGGCGAGCAGCCAGGCCATCGTCAGGGCGAGGGCGGGGAACACCGGGAGCATGTAATGGATCTGCTTGCCGCTGATCAGCGAGAAGGCGAGGAACGAGGGCAGGAACCAGCACAGGGCGAAGCGGATGCCGCCGTCGGCCAGCCCCCGGCCCAGGCCCCGCGCCGCCCGCCACATCTGGGGCCAGATCAACCACGGCAGGACGGTCGGCGGCAGCACCGCCAGGAACCACCACCACGGCTTGCCGTGGGCGAACGATTCGACCATCCTTCCTGCCGACTGGCCCCAGAAGATGGCCTCGCGGTAGGCCTCGCCGCCGGCGATGCCGGCCGGTACCGCCCACCCCAGGACCACCGCGACGCCGGCCGCCAGGGCCGCCGCCAGGCCCCCGTACCAGCGCCCCCAGCCGCCGGGCGGCGACGACTCGCCACCCTCCAGCGCCGGCCCCCACAGGGGGGCCAGCAGGGCGGCGGGCAGCAGGTGGGGGAGGATCGCCGGGCCCTTGGCCAGGCCGCCGAGGCCGATCCCCAGCGCCACCAGGGCGAAGCCCGTCCAATGGCCGGTGCGCCAGGCCCGGACCACGCCGAGCAGCCCGACCAGGGTGCAGAAGGCGAGGATCATGTCGAACATGGTGAGGGTCGTGAACACGGTCCAGAACCCGCCGCCGACGAGGATCAGCGGGGCGGCCAGGGCGACCGCGCGGGCGCCCGGCCACAGCGCCCGGGCCAGGGCCGCGGTCAGGAACAGGCTGCCCAGCCCGAACAGCGGGGCGACCAGGCGCGGCCACCACTCGTTGAGTCCGAAGGCCGCCCACCCGAGGCCGATCAGCCAGAAGAACAGCGGCGGCTTGTGGCTGTAGGGCTGGCCGTTGAGGTGGGGGACCAGGAACTCGCCGTCCCGCCACATCTCCCAGGCCACCGCCAGATAGCGGGTCTCGTCGATCGGAAGCAGGGGCCGGGTGGCCAGGGCCACCGCCACCAGCAGCAGCCAAAGCCCGCTCCAGACCACGGCTTGCCAGCTTCTGAAGATCATTCGCCTTCGGCCGCCGCCGTCTGTTTCCGGCGCCGCTCGCGGATGATGAAATAGAGGTTGCGGGCGTAGATGAGCAGGCCGGCCGCCTGGCCGACGATGAATACCGGGTCCTCGCGGTGGATGGCGTAGGCCAGCAGGGTGGCGCCCCCCAAGATGCTGAAATACCAGAAGGCCACCGGGATGACGCTCTGGCGGACCCGCTCCGAGGTGATCCACTGGATGATGAAGCGCATCGAGAAGAACGCCTGCCCGAGGAACCCGATTGCGGTCCACAAGGTCAGGGTGAACGCCATGAACCCGAGATTGACGACCATCAGTCTTCCTTTTCCAAATCGACGATTTCCGGGACCCGGCCGCGGCGCTGCAACCACATCACGCCGAGCAGGTCGACGATGCCGACCCACAGCCGGTCGATGATCCCGTACTTGGTGGTCCCGCCCCGGCGCGGACGGTGGTTGACCTCGACCGAGATCACATGGCCGCCGCGGCGCAGCATCAGCGCCGGCAGGAAGCGGTGCATGTGGTCGAAGCGCGGCATGTCGAGGAACGCCGCGCGGGTGAATACCTTGAGCCCGCAGCCGGTATCGGGCGTGCCGTCGCCGAGCAGGGCGCGCCGGACCCGGTTGGCGAGGCGCGAGGAGAGGCGTTTCGACAACGAATCCCGGCGCTTCGCCCGGTGGCCGGCGACCATGACCAGATCGCGGCCGGGACCCTTGCCTTGGGCCTCGTCCATCACCGCCAGCAGTCCGGGGATGTCGGCCGGATCGTTCTGCCCGTCGCCGTCCAGCGTCGCCACCAGCGGCGCCCGGGCCGCCGCGACGCCGCTGGCGATGGCCGCGCTCTGGCCGCAGCAGGCGGCGTGGCGGACCACCACCAGGTGGGGACAGTCGGCCTCCTGGCGGCGCAGCCGCTCGGCGGTGGCGTCGTCGCTGCCGTCATCCACGTAGACGATCTCGTAGTTCATCCGGCCATCCAGCGCGGCGCGGATCTCGCCGATCAGGGGGTCGATGTTGTCGGCCTCGTCGTGGACCGGGACGACGACGGCCAGTTGGGGGGTGTCTTCCGTGGCGGGGTGTCTCATGGTCCGCTTAATTACACCGGGTCGCGGGGCGGCGCAAAGGCCTTTCCGCGTTCCGGAGGGGGGCTCAACATGCCCTCGGATCGACGCCCCGGTAGGTCCGCCCGGTGGTGGCGAAGAAACAGGCGCCGGCGCCCGAGGGGCGGTTGCCGACGGCCCGGCAGACCTGTTCCCGGCCGGCTTCCGACAGCGACACCCCGGCGATCCGCGCCTGGCGGTCGAAGGCCACGTCGAGGACCCACAGCCCCGGGTCGTGCTCGAGCTGGACCAGCGCCGCGCGGTGGAGGCCGTGGCCGGAACCGGCGCTGTAACAGGCGACGTGGACGACGGGGAGCTCGCTCAGGTAGGCGGCGGCCTGGCCGGGGCCGGCGGCGGGAACGACCACGGCGCCGGCGGTTTGGACGACCCTGGCGTCGCCGCCCCCCAGCCACACGCCCGAGAAGTCGTAGAGGGCCACCGAATCGGCGAACGACGC
>CAZWEZ010000076.1:16970-18350 GCA_964632795.1 uncultured Thalassospiraceae bacterium
GTCAACCGCTGGCGGGCATTGTCCGGGACGGCGGCGCGCATGGAGGAGCCGATCCGCCCGAGCACCGCGTTGAGCCGCTCCACCGACACCGCCGGCGGGGCCGGGGCCGGCACCTCCAGCTCGCCGCCCAGGCAATCCCGTCCGTAGTCGGCGCCGGGCGAGAACAGGGCGTGGGTCGCGGCCAGGGCGCGCAGCACCGCCGAGGCGTCGAAGGCGCTCAGCCCCAGGCGGTCGGTGAGCTCGAAGCGCAGCCCCAGGCAGGCGGCGCTGATGCCCCGGGCGTCGGCGCCGAAAAAGCGGGCCAGCGGCGCCGGGGTGGCGGCGAAATGGTCGCCGACGGTCCGTCCCGCGCCGACCTCCAGGGCCAGGGCGCGCCGGGCGTTGGCCGCCTCGAGGCCGGAGGCGAGGAAGGGCAGAACATCGATTCGCAGGGCAACCTCGCCGATCGCCGCGCCCCGGGCGTCCTTGAACACCACCCTGGCCGCCCGGGGGTCCTCAGGGCGGTAGGGATCGACCGCGAAGACGACCAGCCCGGGAAGGTGCTTGGAGCGGTTCTCGGCGAGCAGCCGTTGGTAGGCCAGCACCCAGGGCGCCGCCTCGCCTCGCGGCGCCCACAGTCCCCGGCCCCGCGCATAGGCGTCCTGCACCCCTTCGGCGGCCGCGGCGAGGGCGTCCAGGACGGCGGCGTCGCGGCGGGTCGAATAGGACGCCTCCAGGGTCACGCTCAGCTCGAGCGCCCCGTCGAGGCGGAACGGCGGGGTTTCGATCCCCTCGTCCTCGCCGAGGGCGAACACGGTCTCGAAGGCGTCGCCGTCCCGGCGCGCCAGGACCAGGATGGGGATCGCCGGCAGGACGCGGTCGTCGCCCAGCGACAGGACCGCCGAGAGGACGACGGCGCCGACGTCGCGGTCGTGGAGGTCGAGCAGGAAGGGACCCAATCCGCCGCCGTCGCGGTAGGTGGCGCCGACGGTGGCGTAGCCGGGGGCGGGGGCGGCCGCGGCCCCGGACGATGGCGGGGGCCGGTCCACGACGACGACCTCGGTACGTTCCGCCGCCAGCTCGCGGGCGGCCTCCGGGGCGAGGTCGACGACGGCCGGCGGCGGGAGCTCCACCTTGACGGGGGAGGGCTCGACGGCGGCCGGCGTTTCGACGGGTCCGGTCCTGGCGAACCAAAAGTTGATGACCAGGAAGGCGGCCAATATGACGACGATACCGGCGACGATCATTCTCTGCTGACGCGACATCGGCCTACGATCCGCGATGAACACCAGGAATCGCTAAACTATCAGCAGTGCCCAGCCCCTTCAACGGTGTGATACCAAGGGGCACTGATAATGACCCATAGAGACGGCTTTCCAAGGCTTTCGGCTAGGAGCGTGG
>CAZWEZ010000077.1:0-17935 GCA_964632795.1 uncultured Thalassospiraceae bacterium
ATCGGCTTGCGCCTTTTCGACGGCGTGCCGATTAGGCCATGGGAAAACCTCATCAAGAAGAAAATCGCCGCTTTGGAAACCAATCTGGCGATCGATTACGACCCTCTGCTTGGTTATGTGCTGAAATCCAACATCGAAGAAGGATCGGGCGATTATACGTTCACGAGTGGCGCGTATGGCATTCGTATGAACTCGGCGGGAATTAAACCGATACCGAAGAATGGCATCCTGGCGGTTGGCGATTCCTTCACCGGTGGATCCGAGGTTTCGGATAACGAAACCTGGCCGGCGTATTTGGAGCGTGCGTTGGGAGAGCCGGTCGTGAACGCAGGAGCGGGAGGGTACGGCTCCGATCAGATAATCCTGCGAGCCGAAAGGCTCATTCCCATCATTTCCCCTCGTGCCGTTATCGTCGATTTCATGGTCGACGATATTATTCGAGCCAAGTTCGATATCCGGGGTGGTGCCTACAAACCTTATTTTCTGATCAAGGACGGAAAACTCGTGCACATGAATTACCCGGTCCCGATCTACCAAGGACGCCCTCGGGAACTCGGTTATCTGAGGGCTGTGTTGGGATATTCCCACTTGGTCAACTGGACCATGGATAGGATCGGGCTTGCGGAATGGTGGTTGAGAGACTGGAACAATCTGTATAAGTGGGCCGATACGGACCCCTCCCGGGTAACATGCCTTCTGCTCGACCGCCTGAAGAAACTCGGCGACGAGAAAGAATTTCGCGTGATCTTAGCCATCCAATACGGCTCGTCACACATCAGAGGCTGGGAAAAGCGCCCCGAGCACGCCGATACCGTTTTGAAGTGCGCCGCCAACATCGACGTGGACGCGATCGACTTCTTCGAGCCCATAAAGGAAATCTTTAAGACCGATCCCGACCGCTTCTGCCGCCTCTTCGTCAACCACGACGACCAGTGCAAGATCCTGGGGCACATGTCGCCAGAGGGAAACGAGTTCACGGCGCGCGGGATCGCGGCGGCACTCCGTCGCCGTTAAGGGAAAGCACGACGCACTTTCCGCACGCCGGCAAGCGTGCCTGCCTTGGCCGAGGCGCCGGCCGGGTCACGCGTCCGGCGCCGCCTTCCGGGCGACGAAGACGCCGTTGGCGACGGGCAGGAGAAGCTTGAAGTAGTCGTCCCGCTTCTCCATCACATCCAGGAACCGCCTGACGCCCGCGCCCTTCTCGCTCGCCGGCGTCTCGTTCAGGGCGTCGCCGTGAAAGAAGGCGTCGTCGGCCACGAACAGGCCGCCGGGCGCCAGGTGGGGATCGATCGCCGCGAAATAGTCGGCATAACGCTCCTTGTTGCCGTCCAGGAAGACAAAATCGAAAGCCGGCGGCGTCTCCCCACGCTCCCGCAGGAATTCGAACGCATCCGCGTTGATCAGCGTGATCTTGTCGGCGACGCCGTTGGCGTCGAAGTTCCGTTGCGCGATCTCCGCGAAATGGTCGAACTTCTCGACCGCCGTCAGCCGACCGTTCACCGGCAGGGCCTTTGCCATATAGAGCGCCGAAATACCGACGAAGGCGCCGATCTCCAGGACCCGCCGCGCGCCGCTCAAGCGGATCAGCAGTTGCAGCAGGCGCAGCACCATGGGCGACGATCCCATTTCCTGGATCGTGAACATCGGCGTCCCCTCGATGTCGAATTCCTGGTCCGGCGGCGCCAGGCCGCTGGTGCGCATGACGGCGTCGAACAGGGCCTGGATATGGGCCCTGTCCGAGCCGTCGAAGCCGCTGCGGAACTCGGGCTGCGTCGGCAGGAATTTATCGGCGTAGGTCAGTTTATTGTCCGACATCGTCGATATCCATCAATACGCGCCACGCCCCGCCGAGGTATTCATTCGCCGCATTCGTAACAGTTCCGGCAGATGCGCGGGGTCGCCGCGTCGAAGTGGGATTGGCGGAAAGCCCTGTATCCGTCGCTGAACCAGATGTCCGAGAAACTTCTCGTGCCGATCTTGCCCAGTTCGAAGACATCCGGGTTACCGACATAACAGCACGGCACGACGCGCATGTCGGAGGACACGTAGGCGCGCTCGAACGGCCACGCGCACAAGGTTTCCGGCGCACCGTACTTGTATTTCGCGGTGTTGGTCCAGAAACGGACCTGGACGCCGAGTTCCTCGCCCCGTTGCATCAACGCCACGGCCATGTCCGGATCCCACTCGTCCTCGATGGAGGAGGCGGCGTTCTTCTGCTTCCATTCCTCCAGCGCGAAGTCGCCGAGGTTTATCGTGTAAACGTGCGACCGGAACCCGAGCGCGCGGGCCAGTTCGACGAACTCGGGCAACTGGTGCTTGTTCGCCTGCTGGGCGACGGTCCACATCTTGGTGCGGACGATCCCCTGCTTCGCGCAATAGTCGTTAATGAGCTTGCAGTTCTCGATGACCCGCTCGAACTTGGAGCCGCGCCGTATCTTCTCGAAGGTCTCCTTGTCGGCGCCGTCGACCGAGATCTGGACCTCGTTGACCCCGGAATCGATCAGTTTCCGGTAATTGTCTCGCAGATGGAGGAGGGACGCGTTCGTCGCCGTCCGCACCCAGATCGCCCTGGCGCGCGCGTATTTGATCATCTCGAACAGGTCGTCCCCCTGCATCAGGGGCTCGCCGATTCCCTGCAGTTTGATCTCGACGATGCCGTACTGTTCGTCGATGAGGCGCTTGAATTCCTCGAGCCTCATGTCGTCGGCGCGCCGGCCCTTGTCCCAGTCGCTGACGACGCACATGGTGCAGCGGAAGTTGCAGCGGCTGACGTTTTCAATATCGAGCTTGACGGGCAGATAGTCGAGTTGGGCGCCGGTCCGCGCCGAGGCGAGATATTTCTGGTAATTGGCGCGCCGGCGCGGGTCGAACGCGAGCGCCCGTTCGCGCTCGTCCTCGTAGGCCTGCAGGTTCGGCACCGGTTCCGGCTGCGGCAGGGCATACAGGCGTTGACGTTGGTTCCGGGTCCCGTCGTCTCCCTCGGCGGCGGAGTTTCTATCCGCGATGATGTTCATCTATCCGTCCGTTTCCAGGCCGGCGTCTACGCCAACCGCTCCATCAAGCCGAAACATTGGCCGATGATGTCGTCGATATCGATATATTGATAGCTACCCAGCCTGCCGATCGAGAAAACCCGTTCGGGCATGGCCTCGAAATATTGCTGTGCAATCCGCTGGTCCTTTTTGGACGGAAACGGATAGAGCTTGTTGCTCTTCGACGGGATTTCGAGCCCGAGCAGCGAGACTGGCGACTTGTTCCGGTAGAACTTCTTGTATTCGACGATCCGCGTGAAGGGCTCCTCATTGGCATAATAGAGAAAGATGACGTTCTCGGGGAATACCCTCTCCACCGGAAGAACGATCTTGAAGAAATCCCGTCCCATCCAACGTAATTCGCCGAAAGCGTTGTTCATGAGAATCTCCGGCGATGTCGTGCTGATGATCAAGTCGAAGGTATGCCATTCGCCGTCGATCTTGCAGCGGTAGTTCTCGACATCGAACGCCTCGGCCTCGGTGTTGAGCTTGACCGTGGTGTTCGCAGTCGCGATATCGAAGTAATCGTCGTACCCGTTGGGCGCCTCCGGGAAAGCGGATATCACGTTTCCCTTGTCCCAGGCGGCGCGGGAACCGGTCTTCAGGCGGACGTTGAGCTTGGTTTCCTCGTCGTCGGCCGCGAACTCGAAGCCGTCAAGCAGGGTATTGGAGTCCACCTGCCACATCTTTCTCGAGTACGTCGCGGCGAATTTCTCGTAGAGCGTCGGACCGATGGAGTCGACCCACACCTCCTCAAAGTTCTTCGCCCCCGCCGTCCCCGGGGCGTCGGCCAGCTCTTTCCTGATTTGCTCCTTGTCGGGCATGCGCTCGATATCGTCGGCATGCATCGGCCAAGTATAGAACGCCGAGTCCCGTTCGACGAAGGTCATGTTCTCGTGGTCCGTCGCGATGCTGCGCATCGGCACGTATTGTTCGAGAAACGCGAACAGGCGTTCGTCCTCCGTCAGGAAATGGCGCGGTCCGTAGGTATAGGGTTGGCCCCCATACCAATGAGTCTTGACGCCCCCGCCCAAGAATGAGGCCCGCTCGATCAACGTCACGTCCCAGCCGCGCTCGGACGTCATATGAGCGGCGCAACAGCCGGCAAAACCGCCGCCGATTACTAGAACCCGCGTCATATCCCGTTCGTCCCGTTCCCAACCGCCGTTAACATTAATCGCCCGTACCTACCGTGGGCGCGCGCTTGAGGCGACGAATCACGCGTGACGGGTTTCCGGCCACAACTGTATAAGCCTCGACGTCGTCTAGGACAATCGCACCGGCACCGACGATTGCCCCTTCACCTATGGTCACGCGCGGCAAGATCACCGCGCCGGTCCCGATGAAGGCCAAGTCGGCGACCGTGACGTGTCCGGCGAGGCTGCAGTGCGGGCTCAGGTACGCGCCGTCGCCGAGCCGGCAATGGTGTTCGATGCAGCAGGCGGAAAAAACGATGCAACCGCGTCCAATCTCGGAGTCCACATTGACGGTGACGTTGGCCATGATCTGTGTCCCGGCGCCGATGGGTACGCCGTTGGCAACCCAGGCGGTTGCGTGAACGGCCGTGTAGGGCCGAATCCCCAGCGTCTCCAGCCGTACCTGAAGTTCGATGCGGCGCGCGTTGTCCCCGACGGCCACCAGGCCGCCTAACGCCGTGGCGCTGTCGGCACGCCCGGCCAACCAATCCTCGAGCCCGCCCGCCCCATGGAGCAGCGGAACACCGTCGATGGGCGACGTGGCGTCACGGTTATCATCCACCAATGCCACCAGCGAGGCGGATGTCCCCTCAAGAAGCTCCCACAGCACCCTGGCATGACTGCCTGCGCCCCAGACGACGATTTCGCTCAATGCCGGCCGTTTTCGCACTGTCATCGGCCTTCCCCGCTTTTCGACGGCTTCGCGGGATCGACGAGGCCGAGATCGCGCCACAACGTGTCGAAATAGTCCTCGGCGGCATCGCCGTCATCGCTCGCGGGCGCCCAGTCGGCATATCTTGTCTTGCGGTGCGGGCCGAGCGCGGTTTCGACGAAGATCACGCTTTCCGTAATCGGGATGACCGTGTGGAACGCCGATGCGGAGAGGCGAAACAGAAAATCGCCGGTGTCCCGCAGTGCCTGGCAACGATCGACGGTTCCATCATCACCGAATACGACGACCATCATTTCGCCGCGCAGCATGTGAAAAGATTTCGCTCCCCGTTCGTTCATATGCGGGCGAATATAGGGCCGTCCGACAACCACGATAATCATTTCGTGCAAAATTTCGTCGCGATCCCCGTGCAACAGCAACCGGCATTGCCCACGTCCGTTGGCCCGGGCCTGCCGCTCGAGCGCCGCGAGCGTCTCACGAGTAACCACACCGCCGACGGCCGGGGCGGCGAAAACAGCGTCATCGATCGCCTTCATGTCGATCATGCGCCGACCGCTTCCCGCACCGCGTCGACGACATAATCCACATCCGAGACCGCCATCTTCTCGTGCAGCGGAAGGCTGAGCATGCGTTCGACGAGATGGCGAGCCACCGGCAGATCCGTCTTCGCCAGGTTCTCATAGGCGGGTTGATCCGGCATCAGGATGGGATGCTTCACCTTGGTCTCGACACCCTTTTCCGCAAGGAACCGCATCACGATCGAACGGTCCTCGATCAAGATCTTGTAGTCGAAAAATACGTGGCTGGTATCTGTCGGCGCCGAAGGACAGGGCACAACGCCGTCAAGACCTTCCGCATAACGCTTGGCCAGGGTTATTCGGTGTTCAATGTTGGCTTCCAGGTAATCGAAGCTTATTAACAGCAGCGCCGCCTGTAGTTCGTCGATCTTGGCGTTCAGGGCGGGGAAACGGCAGACCTCTTTTTCCGTCGTCCCGAGGTAGCGCAGCGCCTCCAACCGGCTGGCGGCTTCCTCGTCATCGGTGACAACCGCCCCGGCCTCTCCGTAGCCGGCGAGGACCTTCATCGGGTTCAGGCTGAATGCCGCAGCGTCACCAAAACTGCCGGCCGGCGTTCCGTTGCGAAAGGCACCAAAGGCCTGCGCCGCGTCCTCAATTATCGTCAGACCGTGCGTGGTCGCGATCTCTTGGATCTGTGCCATGTCGCACAGCAAGCCATTGAAATGCACCGGAACGATCGCGTGAGTCTTGGACGTGATCGCAGCTTCGATCTGATCCGGATCGATGTTGAAATCGTCGCGGACATCGACGAACACGGGGTCCGCGCCCGCCATCACGATGGCGTTCAGGGTCGCGATCCACGACATAGGCGTGGTGATGACTTCGGCGCCGGGGCCGATATCGAAGGCGCGCAGGGCGAGATAGAGGGCGTCGGTCCCCGAGCCGAGGCCTACGCAGTGCTTCCGACCGCAGTATTCGGCGATCCGCGCTTCCAGGACGGCGGTCTCCGCCCCCATCATCAGCCGCCCCGACACGAGGATCCGGCGCATCGCTTCCAGCAGGCGGTTCAGCTTCTGCGGATCGTCCACCGCCAGGTCGCGGTAGGGGACCCGCATTCCCGGTTTCGCGGGCTGGCTCAAGAGCTCGTCTGTCTGACCGATCGACATGTCAGCGCGCCCTCATCCCATGCGGCCTTGCGATACCGCGGCCAGGATGCGCTCGCGGGAAATTCCGTGCCTGGCGAGCAGCTCCTCGTGGCTGCCGTAACAGTGGATGAATTCGTCACGAAGCGAGAAGGTGTGAAGGGTGCAGTCCGCTTGCGCGTCCCAGGCCGTTTGCTTGACGGCAGAGACGAGGCCCCCCATCGGGACATGTTCCTCTATTACGATCACCGTCTTGTGGGCCTGGAGGATCTGCTCGATTCCCGTCCTGTCGAGGGGTTTGAGCGTATGGCACGATATCAGGGACACCGACTGCCCGCCGTCGCGCAACGCCGCGGCCACCTCGGACGCCAATTTCATGATGACGCCGTAGGAAAGCACGGCCACGTCCTCGCCCTTCCAGATGTGGCGGACACGGCCGACTACGAAGGGATCCGCCGCGCCCTCCGTCAACGTGGGCTCCCCGGCTTTGCCGATGCGAAGATAGACGGGGCCGTTGTTCTGGACCGCGCACCACCGGGTGGCCTCGATACATTCCAGCGGGTCGCAGGGCGCGACGATCTGCATGTTGGGAATGGCGCCGGCGACGGCAATGTCCTCCTGGGTATGGTGGGTACCGCCGAGGGTGGAATAAATCACCCCCGCCCCCATGCCGACCACGGTCACCGGCAGGTTCTGATATGCCAGGTCGACGCGGATCATCTCGAACGGCCGGTAGAGTGAGAAGGCGGCGATGGTGTAGGCGAACGGCCGGCATCCCTTGAGAGCCAGCCCGGCGCAGATGCCGATCATGGACTGCTCCGCCACGCCGACGTTGATGAACCGTTCCGGAAACTCGGCGGTGAACTTCGACATGCTGCCCGCAGGTGAGATGTCGGCGACGACGATATAGACGTCCGGGTTTTCCTTCGCTGCTTGATAGAGCGTCTCTGAAAACGCGTTCCTCACGCCAAAGCCCCTTTCAGTTCCTCGATCGCCTGTTGGTATTCCTCGGTGCTGGGCGAGCGATAGTGCCAGATAGGCACGTTCTCCATGTAGCTCACCCCCTTGCCCTTGGTCGTTCGGCAGACCACCATCATCGGACGGTCGCCCTTGCGCCCGACGACCGCGTCACAAATGGCCTGTGAATCATGGCCATTGACTTCCGCTGCTTCCCAACCGAAGGCTATGTATTTGTCGACTACGGGATAGAAGCTGGGGTGCGTTTCCGAAGTCCTGCCCAGGCTCTGGAAATCGTTGTTGTCCATGAAAGCGACGAGGTTGGTCACGCCCAACGACGACGCCATCATCGTCGCTTCCCAGGTTGAGCCTTCCTGGACCTCGCCGTCGCTCAAGACCGTATAGACGACGCCGTCTGTGCCCCGCCCCCTTTCGGCCAAAGCCATACCGACGGCCATGGAAAGCCCATGCCCGAGCGAGCCCGTGGAGGCCTCGATCCCCGGGTTGCCGTAATCGGGGTGGCAGCCGAGGATGCCGTCCGCCGTGCAATAGTCGTCCAGGTCCTTGCGGCTGATCACGCCCAGGTCTTCCAGGATCACGTACTGGATCAAGCAACCGTGGCCCTTGGACATGAGAAAGGTGTCCAGCGACGCGTCCGGCGGATCGCCGCGCATCAGGCCGTGATAGATCGCGTCCACGATTTCGATGCACGAAAAAGCGGAGCCGATGTGAAGGGCCTGCACCTGTTGGGATATGTCGAGGATTCGCTTCCGATAGGTGTTACATCTTCGGCGCGCCTCGACGATATCAATTGTGTTTCGCATCTGGGTCAAATTTCCGTGGAATGGTTCATCGGTCCTGATCGCCGGGCGCAAGGTAGACCTCCTGGGCGCGGAAAGCCCGGCCCGAAGTGTGCATTTCCTCAGCGGCGGCGGATAAAACTAGCATACTGTTGCCCACGCCCAAACATCGTGCGGAAGGCGCCGAAATCGGCGTTCCCGTCGCCCCCGACGAGCGATTCCATGCCGCGGACGTAGTCGCGGAACGATTGCGCCGTACCGTCCATCCGGCCATCCAGCGACTCCGCAATCTCGTGCACCAGCGAGAAGAACGCCGGGAGCCGGGCCGTATCGTCGGCGTGCCATATCTCCAGGTGAAGCTCGAAGGCGCGTCGGCATGCGGCCTCGAGCGCCTGTCCGTCGACGTCCCGGGCCATATCCGGGTCGACCCGATAATCGAGGAAAGCCGCCAGCGCCTTGACATACTGTTCCCGCGCGAGCGCGTTGATGCCGCTGTCCGGGCCGTCGATCGATTTATACCAGCGCCAGTCGTCGACGAATTTCGGTTGCGTGCCGTGCAGATCGAAATCGTCACCGATGGTGTCGATCGCCTCGAGAAGGGTGAAGGTATTGGCCTGCCAGGGGTGCAGGATCTGATCGAGGATCCAGTCGTCGTGCCGGCGGCTCATGCCTGTCAGCGAGTTCAGATCGCTCTCGAAGAAATCGACCAGTCCGGCCACCAGGGAGTCGAAGTCGTCATACCTGGCCGCGTACACCGGCTTCACCAGTCGCCGGCACACTTCGGACATGATCGACGTGTAGCTGATGGTGGTGAGGACGACGAGCCCCCCCGGCGCCACAAACCCCGCGACATGGCGCAGGTATCTCGCGGGATCGACCTGGCCGGGAATGACGCCTTCGCAAATGACTAGGTCGAAGCGGCGTTCGTCACGGTAGTCCAAGAGGTCGCTCTCCCGGCATTCGCAGTCGACGGCGCCGTAATCGCCGGCGCCGATCCTTTTGTTGATAGCGGCGACGCTCTTGGGGTTGCCGTCGACGAAGACGTAATGCCGGGGGCCATACGAGGCCGTGACCAGGGCGTTGTCGCCCGGTCCCGGGCCGAATTCGATGACCAACTTGCCGGCTAGCCATGCCGGGACCATGCCGAGTTCCCGGTACAGGACCTCGCGGCGCCGCAGGTGCTTGGTGCGGTCGCGGGTGTCCTGTCGGGCGGGAATGATGCCTCTCGATCCGTAGTAGTCGAGATATGGGCGCTCTTTGGTCATGCATATCCCCGGTGCTGACGGCGGGTGGCGGAGCATCTCATTCGATGATGGTCCAATAATGGTCACCCGTGTAATCGGCTTCCCTGAACACCTTGATCCATTCGTCCGGATAGTCGTGGAACTCGGCGGTAAGCACCCAGCTCTCGAAAATCTCCTTCTGTTCCGGTGTCCGGTAGCTGTCAACCTGGACGAAACCCTTCCCCGGCGCCAGGCGCTGCATCTCGGCCAGCGCCCGCACACAACGATCGCGCGGTAGGTCGTGAAGGCTGTTGATGGCGAGAACGACTGCGAAGCTTCCGTCGGGGAACGGCAACTGTTCGGCGCTGCCGAGATGCAGCCGGCCGACGGTCTCGGGTTCGCAATTCATCAAGGCGTACTCGGAAATATCCACGCCGAAGGCATCGATCCCCTCCCCCAGCAGGTCCTTGACCAGGAAGCCCTTGGCACAGCCCACGTCCAGGACCCGATCGCCCCGTTCGAGGCCGAAATGCGCGATGATGTCCCTGGCCACCGGCACCCAGCGGCCATCGTAGCGGTAGCCGCCGTAGCCGTACTCCCGCGGCCCGTCGAAATACATCTCGCCGTGCTGCTTCGATATCCTGACCACTTCCGGATCTTTGCCTTCGGCCCGTTTTTCGATGTTCCGTTTGCCCTTCGGCAGGCTTCGCAGCAGGTCGACCTCGGCCATTGTTACTCTCTCATCTTTTCGGCATGTGCTTTCGCCAGCCCCTCGGCGAGCGGCGCATACCGGAAGCCTGGAAACGCCTCGCGGCATGCCGCGATGTCGAACGGACGGTAGCCACCGTGCGGCATCGGGCCGGTGCGCGGCGAGCCCTTCACCGGCACCGGCGGATCGACCTGCGAGGCCACCATCTCCGCGATCTCGTGGAAAGACACCACCCGGCCGGTGGCAACGTTGAGGACGCCCAGGCTGCGATGGACGAGGGCAAGGTAGACAATCTCGGCGACGTCGTCGATCAGCACGTGATCGCGCCGCTCCTCTCCCTCGCCGAAGAGCACGATCTCCCGCCCCTCGGCGGCCAGCCTGCGGAACCGGTTGGGGCCGTAGCCGTTGTGCGAGTCCGCCGCGCCGTAGATCAGGGTCGGGCGCAGGATCGCCAAGGGCACCTTGAGCTCGCTCTCGAACATGATCTCGCGGGCGAGGTGCATGGCGCCGTGATAACTCCTGGGCGCCGCCGGCGACTCCTCGGTCAATGGAACTGGTTCATCGGCGTAGACGGCATCCGATGAGATGTTGACCACGTGCGCGATGTCACCCTCGCGTGTCTTCAGCGCCCGCACCATGGCCCAGGCCAGGACCATGTTCTCGATCATCATGTCGGCGTTCTTGGCCGGCGCCCGGGCGGCGACGGCGACGAAGGCGTCGTCCGGCTCGATCAGCCCGGCCAGCGTCTTTTCCGCCGCCGGCGACAACAGGTCCACGTCCGCGCGCGTAAGCCCGACCACCGGCACCCCATCGGCCCGGAGCCGCGCCGCCACGGCGCCACCGACGAAACCGCCGGCACCCATGACCACCACCCGCTTCGGCGGGGCGGGCGTCGGGTTGAGGTGTTCCAGCACCGTCGCGATTCCCCCCCGCCCCTAGTCCGCCGCCGCTGGCGGCGCGCCCAGGGTGAGGTAGTCAAGCCCGGCGGCCAGCGCGTCGTCCCGGTCGAGGACCCCAAAGGGGTCAACGACGGTCCGCCCCCGCATCGCCTTGGCCACGTCGGCGGCCGCGACGTCGCCGTAGGCCGGCCATGGGGTCAGGATCAGGAGCGCGTCGGCGCCTTCGGCCGCGGCCAAGGGATCGGGCGCGGCGACGGCGTTCGCCATGGCCAGCGCCCCGGCGTCGACGACAGGGTCGTGGACGCGGAAGGCGATCTCCGGCAGAGCCTCGATGGTCGCCAGCGACGGCGCGTTCCGGGTCGAATCCGCGCCCGCCTTGTAGGCCAGACCCCAGACGGCGATCACCGGGTCGGACAGGCCGCCGAGAACCCGCTCCTTCAGGATCCGCGCCGCCGCCAGCTTGCGGTGGGCGCTGTTGGCGACCCATGCCTGGACGACGCCGGCGTCGGTGCCTTGCTCCCCGGCCAAGCGGATCACCGTCGCCAAGTCGCGCTCCAGGTTGCCGCCGGCGATGCCGAGGCCGGGCTTGAGATAGGCGTCCGGCCCGATGCGCCTGTCGGACCGAAGCGCGGGCGCGATCTCCGCCCAGTCGGCGCCGATGTTCTCGCACAGCTCCGCCAGCGTGTTGGCGACGCTGATTTGCGCGACCAAGCAGCAGTTGATGGCGATCTTGGCCATCTCGGCGCTTTCGTAGCCCATCGTCAGGACCGGGCAGCCGAAGGCCTCCAGGTAGGCGCGGTAGCCTTTCGGCAGGGCGGTCCCGGGGTCGGCGCAGCCGACGATGATGCGCTCGGGGTCCAGCGCCCGCGCCACCGCCTGGCCGAAGATCAGGGTTTCCACCTGGTAGTAAAGGACGCGCCCCGGGCGCTGGCGTCCCCGGGTGAACCCGGGCGGCACTTGGCTCAGCACGACCTCCACCGCGTCCGCCCGGATAGCCGGCTCGATCAGGTCGAGCAGCGCCCCCAGGTCCGACAGGTCGCTCCGCCCCTGGTCGTCGGTGGCTACGTCCGGCGCGGCGTATACGACATCGCAGGCGATCAGGTCCTCGACCCGGTCGGTGAAGCGGAGGTGGTCCTTGTTCCGTGCCATCATCCGCGGCAGGTCCGGCTCGACCACCGGCGGATCGCCGCCGGCGAGGCGGGCGATGAGGTCGCCGTCGGAATCGAAACAGACCGTCTCGAATCCCCGCTCGGCGCTGGCCACGGCCGAATTGATTCCGAGATGGGTCATCCCGGCGTAGGCGATGGCGGGTGTGCTCATGCCTCGTCTCCCCCGAGCACCTTTCGTTCAAGCCCGCGCAAGGTCCGATGCAGCCACAGGTCCTGGGCCAGGTCGGTAACGTGCCCCTGTTCGCAAAGGCTCTTGAAATGATGATACTCGCGCGCCCAGGTGGGGTCCTCCTGGACCAAGGTCACGGTTTCCTCGGCCGGGCGTCCGGAGGGCAGAACCCGCGTCCGCAGGGTGAATGTCGTGGGGCCCCACTTGCATAGGGATTCGATGTGAGCCGTCCCCTTTTCCGCCAGAACATCACACGTGAAATGGTTGCGCCACATCAAAAGGGTCATTTCCATTTCCAGCTTCGGCTTTGTGCCCTGTGAAGTGAATACCACGTGATCGGGAGCCCGGTTCTCAAAACAATCGGCAGATACGATTTGGAAATCTTCCCCCAACTCGCCGAACCAGAATGCCACCGTGTCGAGCAGATGGGAGCCAAGATCCGGCAGCACGCCCGCGCCTTCGTCGCGCCATGCGGAATCCCGCACCAGCCGCGCCGTACCGTTGCCGTAAAACATTCGGCAACGGTAGATCTCGCCAAGCTCACAGGAACGGATAGTGTCGCGCATGCGCATGAAATGCGGTTCGAAGCGGTGATTATAGGCCGTGTAGCAAACAACGGACTTGCTTTGGGCCAGTTTCTCCAAGGCGGAAATCTGGTCGTCATCAATCGCCCAAAGTGGTTTCTCAACCAGCGCATGTTTGCCATTGAAGAAAAGGTAGTCGAGGATTTTCATCTTGGGACTGTCGGGAACGCACACCAGCGCGGCCTCGTAATCAGATAGAGGCACGTCCTGGACGGAGCGGTAATCGGCTTCCGGATTCACCGGATCGACCGTCGCCGCAAGATCGTCTCCCGCGATGCGGCCGCGCTTGTACCCCTGAACACCGAGGCCGACGACGATAACTTTCATCCCCCAACTTTCCCGGAACGGTTGATTAGCTGTAGTTCGCTTTTCTTTCGACTCTTTCCAGTTTGTGTCTGACGTCATCCGGCGAGACGGGAACGTTCCCGTCGCATTCACATGCTACCGCCGCGGCCATGGAACCGAGAACCGCCGCGATCACCTCGTTGCCGGTGGCAATCTGGGACAGCGTCGAGTAAGCCAGCAGGGCGTCACCCGAACCAACCGCGTCCTTCACGTTTTCGGCAAAACTGTCGACCACGAAGAAGGAACGCACGTCCTCGATGTTCGGCCGCTCACGATAACCCATGATGCCTCGTTCGCCGAGCTTGAGAATAAGGTTCTTGCACTTTGCCGCCAGGAACAGTTTCGTGGCCAGCGGACGAATCACCGAATCCTGATCACCCAAGGCGAATCTTGCCTCACGTTCATTCGGGGTGATCAGGTCGAACCCATGGAAATCGAGAATGTTGCCCCAACGGCTGGCAACCTGGCTGTCGGCCACACGGAAGACACCCTCAGGCATGCCTGCGGTCAGGCGCGGGATGGTATTCGGATTGAAAATTCCGTGGCGGAAATCGCAAAAAATCACGCAATCGGTAGGAACGGTGGAAATCGCATCGTTCAGGGTCGTCAGTTCCTTGTCGGAAATGCTCCGGTTATCAAGGGTATCGACTTTCAGCAGACGATGATTGCCGCAGATTATGACGTGCTTGTTCGTGGTCGGGCGCGTTTTATCGATGACTGCGCGCACGTCGATGCCGGCCGCTTTCAGGTCATCAAGGACGAAATCCTTCCATTCGTCATCCCCAAGGACGGTCGAAAAAACGACATCGGTCCCGGCGGCGCGCAGATGCTTGGCCACGATGCCCGCGGCGCCAACGAAATTGTGCTTATTCTCGTAACGTACGCTAATCGTCGGCGTCTTGGTCTGCCCACCGATCATGGTCGTGTAGGTATAGCTGTCGACGATCGTGTCGCCAACGACGTGAACCCTGATCCCGCTCAGCTTGTCCAAGGCGTTGTGGATGTCCGCAAAGGTCAGGCCTTCGGCGTCGAGCAGCGAAATCAGTTTCTCCACACCGATATCGGGGGGGGCCAGATTGATCAGCGAGGAGGATGAATAAATTACGTCGCCCGGCGTGAAGATGACCTCTCCGCCGTAGCTCTCCAGAACCGCCACCTCTTCCTGGGTCTTCGGATGCAGGCCGCTGCTCACATACTCGTAGCCCTTGGCGAAATAGTCAGGCTGAAGCTTGGTGAGATTCTTCAAAGGGGTCGGCTCGTGGTCGATGATGACGTAGTCGACCATCTCCAGCGCGGCCAGATTCATGGCCCGGAGTTCCTCCGGCACGAACGGACGAAAATTGTCCTTGGCGATATAAGAGTCGCAGGTAAGGCTGGCGACAAGGATGTCGGTCTTTCCGGCGGCATATATCAGATGACGGATGTGCCCGGGGTGCATCACATCGAAGGTGCCATGACACATGATCACCTTCTTTTCGCGCGGGAACGGGCCGATGATCGCCAGAACCTCGTCGCAGGTCTTTATCTTTTTACGAATTTTCTCGTCAACCATGTCAATCGGCCTCGTCCGGGGAAAGCGTGCCGAACCAGATCTTTGTCGCTTCCGCTATGGATTCGGGGGTCCAGAGGGGGGCTTCCCTCCAATAGTCGATCTCGGCGAGAATTCGCGCCACCCCTTCCTCGAAGGAAACCTTCGGCTTCCATTCCAGATTCCCGGTGATCTTCCCTATGTCGGCCCATGTGCAGTCCGGCTCGCCCGGACGTTTGGGAATGTATACGACGTCGCCGTCCAACAATTCCACCAACCGATTGACCGACTGCGGCTTGCCCGCTCCCAGGTTGAAGATTTCCCCGACAACATCCGTTCCGGCAGCTCCGAGGAAGGCTTCGGCGACATCGGTTACGTACAGGAAATCACGCCGCTGGGCGCCGTCGCCGACGACCGTGAAAGGCTGCCCCGCCAGCTTCTGGCGCAGGAATACCCCGAAAACAGCCCCGTAGGCACCCGAAGTACGTGAGCGTGTACCGTAGGCATTGAAGATGCGGATGGAATTGACCGACAGACCATAAACCTTATGCCAATGGAATGCCGTCTGCTCGCCAAGGTATTTGCTGAGTGCGTAAGGGTATTCGGGCGAGATCGGATGATCCTCCCGCGTCGGTGTCCGAGCCAATCCGTAACACGACGAAGACGCTGCGTAGACCAGCTTTTGCACACCTGCCGACCGGGCTGCCTCGACAACGTGCGCGGTGCCCTGCACGTTGGCGGACATATATTCCAAAGGGTTTTCGATGGATGGAACGATGTCGCCAATTCCCGCAAAGTGAAACACAAAGCGAGCCCCCGCGAAAAGAGCGTCATCGGGCGCCAGGTCGCGGACGTCCCGCCGATCGAACGTCAGGTCCGGATCATCCGCATGTTGGGCCAGATTGGCTTCGCGCCCTCCGACAAGATTGTCGATGACACGAACCCCGAACCCCTGATCCAGAAGAAGATCAACCATGTGGCTGCCGATGAAACCGGCGCCGCCAGTCACGATCGCAATGGGTTTTGTCGTCATTTCGCCCCGATGGCCTGCATGGTGCGCACGTTGTAATACGAGTCGTCGTCGAAGCTGTTCGATAGCTTTCCGTCGCGGAATGCCCGACACAGGTCCCGGGCCGCTTCCTCGATGGTATGCGTCGGCTCGAAGTCCAACACCCGATTAATTTTTTCGGAATTAATGTGATAGGAGCGGATGTCGTCCGTCGGCATGGTTTCGATCTCGATTTCGCCTCTTTTCGTCAACTCCTCCTCGACGACCTTCTTCACGATCATGGCGATATCCATGATGCTCATGTTCTGATAGCCGCAATTGAAGACCTCGTCGGCGATCTTCTCGTCCGGTGCTTCCAGCAGCAGCTTGCAGAGGTCTGCGTAGTCCTGGATATGCAGGTTCGGGCGCAACTGCGAGCCGCCGAAAACGGTGATCTTGCTCTTGTTCACCGCGTGGTTGGTGAGGATGTTCACCGACACGTCGAGGCGCTGGCGCGGGCCGTAGCCGCACACCGTCGCGGGGCGGAAGGCGACGCCGACGAAATTCTCGTCGGTGTGCTTGAACAGCAACGGCTCGCACATGCCCTTGTACTTGTTGTAGAGCGTCAGCGGCACCAGAGGGTGGTCCTCGGTGACGTCCGGTGCGGCGGAAACGCCGTAGACGGAACTGGTCGACGCATATAGGAAGCGCTGAACGCGCGCCTCCTTGGCGGCCACTACCATTGGCTCGAAAGCGTCCAGGTTGACCGAGGTCGAGAGCGCCTCGTCGAGCACGAAACTGGCGTCGTTGGAGATGCAGGCAAGATGCAGCACGGCTTCGATGCCTCGAAGGTGTCCGGCCAACGTCGCGGTGTCGCGGATGTCGCCTTGGACGACCGTCAGGTTCGGATGGTCGAGGGGCAGGAAGTCCTTGCCATAATAGAGGATGTCGTAAACGGTCACCTCGTAGCCCATGTCGAGCAGTTGCGGCGTCAAAACACTGCCGCAATAACCGGCGCCGCCGGTGATCAGGATCTTCTGGAACCTCACGTGATCTCTCCCGAAACCAAGATGAATCCCGGACGGCTATTCGGCCGCATCGGTTTCCGTCGTGGCGATGATATACCCCGCCGCCGAGGCGTCGTCATGGAACATCTGCACCGTTTCGCGGGAAAAGATATCCAGGTCCTTGCCCACGTTGGAGAGCTTCTTGAGAACGTCGTTGGTGACGGTGATGATGTGGCACCCGACCTCGTCGGCCTGAAAGATGTTCAGGAGCTCGCGGGGGCTCGCCCACAGCACCTCGGCCTTCGGTTTGGCGGCGGCGATGGCGACCGCCTCTTTCATGTGCGGCATCGGGTCGCGGCCACTGTCGGCGACACGGCCGGCGAAGACGGACAGGATGGCCGCCGTCTCGGGGTTGAGAACGTCGACCACCGAGCGGACCTGGTCCAGCGTGAACATGGCCGTCACGTTGACGGCCACGCCCCTGCGGGAAAGCCGTTCGACAAGCGGAACCGCGCTTTCGCCACGGGTGTTGGTGATCGGAATCTTGACGTTGACGTTGTCCCCCCAGGACGCGATCTCCAGGGCCTGGCGCTCCATTTCGTCGAACTCGTCGGCGAAGACCTCGAACGAAATCGGGCGGTCCGGCACGATCTCCAGCGCCTTCAGGGCGAAGGCCTTGTAATCGCCGACCCCGGCCTTTCGCATCAGCGTTGGATTGGTGGTGAAGCCCTTGATCAGCGGCTCGGCGGACATTTCGCGGATGCCGTCGAGGTCGGCGCCATCGGCAAATATTTTCACCGACAGTTCACTCAGAAATTTCATGAAACCTGCCCTGGTTTGCTCCCTGAAACATCATTGAGAATTATCCTGCCCGCTTCCGAAATATCCCTAACAACGTAGTCGGGATCTTCCGGTCTGCGTTCGCTGTAATCATAATCTATAAGGGGCTGTCCTAGCTAAGCGACTTGCTTAGGCTAGGATGGCATGATGTACGAG
>CAZWEZ010000078.1:0-17756 GCA_964632795.1 uncultured Thalassospiraceae bacterium
GCTCGCCGTCAACCTCTCCAGGGCCCGGCCGGCGGCGGCCTGGTCCCACGCCGGGCGCCCCTTGCCGGCGGCCCGGGCGGCGGCGAAACGGCCGGCCCGCTCGCCGAACACGAAGGCCTCGGTGATGCCGTTGCCCGACAGGCGGTTGGCGCCGCTGAGCCCGCCGACCACCTCTCCGGCCCCGTACAGGCCCTCGATCCGGGTTTCCATGCCGGTGTTCACCTGGATTCCGCCCATCTGGTAGTGGGCAATGGGGGCCACCTCGACCGCCATCCGGGTGAGGTCGATCCCGTTGTCGGCCAGCTTGGCGATGATCGGACCGAAGGCCGCCGCGAGGTCCTCCGCCGCCACGTGCCGGAAGCTCAGATAGACGCCGCCGGCCGGGGAGCCGCGACCGGCCTCGACCTCCTTGAGGATGGCGTGGGAGGCGGTGTCGCGGGGGATCACGTAGCGGCCGTCCTCGATCACCCCGTAGCGCTCGGTGAACTCCTCCATCCGGCCGTTGAGCAGCCGTCCGCCCAGCTTGTAGCGGAACGGGTCCCACATGATCGGGTCGAGCCCGATCATCCGCGGCGCCAGGTGGCCGATCGGGAAGAACTGCACGAACTCCATGTCGACCAGCTCGGCGCCGGCCCTGAGGGCCAGCGCGTGGCCGTCGCCGCTCATGTTCGCCGAGCCGCTGTTGCGCTTGAACAGCCGGCTCAGGCCGCCGGTGGCGAGGACCACGGCATGGGCGGCGAGGCCGACCGTCCGGCCGCTGTCCAGGTCGATCCCGACGGCGCCCAGCACCCGGCCGTCGGCGACCACCAGGTCGCTGATCGCCAGGTCGGCGAGGCGGCGGACATTACGCAGCCGGTTGACCTGGGCGCGCAGGGTCCGGGCGACCGCCGGGCCGGTGTTGAGGAAGTCGACGTAGACGCACCGCGGACGGTCGTGGCCGGGCGCCTGGACCTGCTTGATGTGGTCGTCCTCGCGGGCCCAGCCGACCCGCCAGCGGTCCATCTCCAGGATCCGCGCCGGGGCGTCGGCGCACAACACCTCGACCAGCGGTTCCCGGCACAGCCCGCGGCCGCCGGCGACGGTGTCGCGAAAGTGGGCCTCGGGGGAGTCCGGCACCTGGTGGCCGATCGCCGCCGATACCGTCATCTGGGCCATCACCGTGGCCCCGCCCCGGCCGATCAGGCTCTTGTCGACCAGCACCACCCGGCACCCGGCCCGGGCGGCGGCGATCGCCGCGTACATGCCGGCCCCGCCGGCGCCGATCACCAGGATATCGGTGTCCACTCTGAGCATGTTGCGGACTGTATCCGCCTTTGGCTGACGGGGCCATGCGTGTTGCGCCGGAATCGGATCGCCGGCATAGTCGAAACGGCGCCCATGGGGCCGAGGGAAGGGGCATCGGATGGCGAATCTGGAAGTCGAATTCTGCGGGTTGATGTTCAAGAACCCGATGGTGGTCGCCTCCATCGAGCCGACCAACAGCCCTGAGCTGATCCGCGAATGCGTGGACGCCGGGGCGGCCGGGATGATCGTCAAGACGCTGACCGACATCGAGGACATGGCGCGGCTGACCCTGAACTCCAAGTACGCCATCCTCAACGACCGGGGCGAGATCATCAAAGGCAAGGTCCCCCGTCACTTCACCTTCTACAGCCGCTCCGGATACTCCTCCACCTACTACAAGGACTGGGTGCCCTACCTCGAGGACTGCCGGGCCTACGCCGAGGAACGGGGATCGCACCTCATCGGCAGCGCCGGGGCCAAGGACATCGACGGCTGGAAGGACATCTGCCGGACCATCGAGGACTGCGGGATCAAGCTGGTCGAGTTGAACTTCGGCTGCCCCCATCCGGCGATGATGCCCGGCGTCTATGCCGGCAGCATGATCGGCCAGGACGCGGACGTCGCGGCGGAGGTGACCCGGGCCGTGGTCGAGGCCGTCGACATCCCGGTCATGGTCAAGTTGACGCCCGACCAGTCGCGGCCCCTGGAGGTCGCCCGGCGGGTCAGGGAGGCCGGGGCGGCGGCGATCACCGCGACCAACCGCTATACCGGCTTCGCGGTCGACATCGAGACCGGCAAGCCGCGCCTGGACGGCCCGGCCGGGGTCGGCGGGCCGTGGACCAAGACCCTGACCCTGCGCTGGGTGCATGCCATTTTCACCCAGTTGGGGATGCAGATTTCCGGCTCCAACGGCATCTTCGACCACCGCGACGCCGTCGAGTTCATCATGAGCGGGGCCAGGATCATGCAGATCGGCTCGGTGCTGATGATCAAGGGCATCAAATGGCTGCCCAAGGTGATCGCCGGTCTCGACAAGTTCATGGACCAGCACGGCTACCCCGACATCGAATCGATGTGGGGCATCGCCGCCCGCGAATCGGTCCGCGACTACAACGAGCAGTTCCTCAAGGTCCGGGCCCATTCCACGGTCGCCGGCGGGACCTGCAAGAACCCGTCGTGCACCATCTGCATCGAGATGTGTTTCTACGAGGCGTTGAGCCAGGCCGGGGAACGGGTCGGCCTGCATCCCGAAAACTGCATCGGCTGCGAGCTGTGCTACAATGTCTGTCCCTTCGATTCGGTGTCCATCCGGGACACCACGAAGGAACAATCCGACGACGGCGGATACTTCGCGGTGCCGCCGGGGGGGTACGAAAGGGGCCGGTTCGGGAAGAAGTTTTGCCGCAATCTCAAGTTGTCCGATATCACCTGAAGCGATCCGGAGCTACATTTCAGGGAGGCGAATCCATGGCCGAAGCGAGGGAGCACAAGGAATTCTATCAGGTGGAGATGAACGAAGGGTGGACGTCGCCGCCGGGCTATCCCGCCGGCATCCAGCAGAAGATCCTCACCGGCAAGCTGGATGGAGAAAACAAGAAGGGCCGGCATACGCGGCTCCTGCGGTTCCTGCCGGGCGCCTATTCCAGCGAACCCTTCGTCCACGACTTCTGGGAAGAGGTCTTCATCCTTTCCGGAGAACTGATCGTCGGCGCCGATGAAAACGGCCATGGCGGCGAGGTCTTCCGCCAGTACACCCATTGTTGTCGGCCGCCCGGGATCCCCCATGGTCCGTTCCGCTCCGAAACCGGGTGCCTGCTGGTCGAGACCCATTACTACGAGACCCTGTGAGAAGCTCCCATTCGATGACGACGCTCGCAAGACTGGCATCGGAACTGGAAGCGGGGCGGACCACCAGCCGGGACCTGGTCGAGGAATGCCTGGCCCGCATTTCGGATCCCCAGGGGGAAGGGAGGCGGGCCATCCTCATGGTTCACGACGACCAGGCGAGGGCCGCCGCCGAGGCCATCGACCGGGCTCGCGCCCTCGGCGTCGCGCCGACGCCCTATGCCGGCATCCCGATCACCATCAAAGACCTTTTCGACGTCGCCGGCGAGGTTACCCGGGCGGGCTCGAAGGTGCTGGCCGATTCGCCTCCGGCCGCCGCCGACGCCCCGGTGATCGGCCGTCTGCGCGCCGCCGGCCTGGTCATCATGGGGCGCACCAACATGACCGAGTTCGCCTACTCGGGGCTCGGCGTCAACCCCCACTTCGGAACCCCCAGGAACCCCTTCGACCGTTCAACGGGGCGCATCCCCGGCGGTTCCACCTCGGGCGGCGCGGTGAGCGTGGCCGACGCCATGGCGGTGGCGACGCTGGGCACCGACACCGGGGGATCGTGCCGCATCCCGGCGGCGCTGTGCGGCATCGTCGGCTTCAAATCGACCGCCGAGCGGCTGCCCCGCGACGGCATAATCCCGCTATCGCCGACTCTGGATTCGGTGGGTCCCCTGGCCAACAGCGTTGCCTGTTGCGCGGTCCTGGACGCCATCCTCGCCGGCCTGCCGCCCGAGGCCCCCGAGCCGTTCCCCGTCGCCGGGCTGAGGCTGGGGGCGCCGCGGTCCTACGTCCTCGAGGGCCTCGACGAAACGGTGGCCAGGGTCTACGGCGAGGCCCTGTCGCGGCTTTCCGGGGCCGGCGCGCGGATCGTCGAGATGGAGTTGAAGGAACTGCTGGAAATCCCCGAAATCAACCCCGGCGGCGCCTTGATCGCGGCCGAGGCCTATGCCTGGCACCGGCCGCTGCTGGAGGACAAGGCCGACCTCTACGATCCCTGGATCAAGGACCGGCTCATGGCCGCGATGGCCCACAGCGCCGCCGACTACATCGCCCTGTGCGACGCCCGGGCCGACTTTATCGACCGGGTCGGCAGGCTGAGCGAGCCCTTCGACGCCCTGGTCATGCCGACGGTGCCGGTGATCGCCCCGCCGATCGCCGACATGGAGGATTCGGACACCGCGACCCGGACCAACAAGGCGGTGCTGCGCAACACGGCGGTCGGCAACTTCCTCGACCGATGCGCCATCTCGATCCCCTGTCATGAGCCGGGCGCGGCCCCGGTGGGTTTGATGCTGGTCGGAAAGAAAAATCGGGACCGCCGTCTGTTGGCCATCGCCCGGGGCGTCGAGGCGGTCGGGCTAGGAGGCGAGTCATGACATCGACCAATTCCCTGACCTTCTCCCTGGTCACCGCGTCGGGGACCGGCGAGCGGCGGATCGACATTACCGAGGCGGTCATCGCCGGGTGGACCGGCCGCGACCCCGAGGCCATGGAAAAGCACATCGCCGAACTGGCGGAGATGGGCGTGGAGCGACCGGCGACCACCCCCATCTTCTACCGGGTCGGCGCGGCCAGGCTGACCACGGCCGACGAAATCCAGGCGGCGGGGGGGGAGTCCAGCGGCGAGGTCGAGTTCGTCCTCATCCAGGACCGAGACGCCCTGTGGGTCGGGGTCGGCTCCGACCACACCGACCGCAAGGTCGAGACCTACTCCATCACCGTCTCCAAGCAGATGTGCGACAAGCCGCTGGCCCCCGTGCTGTGGCCGTTCGCCGAAGTGGCCGGACATTGGGACCGGCTGGTTCTTCGATCCCATGCCGTCGATGGCCCCGACCGCGTTCTCTATCAGGAGGGTCCGGTGGCCGGGATGTTGCCGCCTTTGGACCTGATCGGCCGCTACACCGACGGCCGGACCGGCCTCGACGACGGCACCGCGATGTTCTGCGGCACCCTGGCCGCCGAGGGCGGCATCCGGCCCGCCGGGCGGTTCGAGTTCGAGCTCGAGGACCCGGTGCTGGGCCGGCGGATCGCCCACGGCTACGACATCCGGGTGCTCCCCGTCCTCTGACCATGAGCGAGGACCGGACCACGGAAAAACAGGGGATCGGGGCGCGGCTGCGCCGCAAGGAGGACGCCCGCCACCTGTACGGCCGGGGCAACTTCGTCGCCGACATGTCGATGCCCGGCCTGATGGAGGTGGCCTTCGTGCGCAGTCCCCTGGCCCATGGCAGGATCCTCGGGGTCTCGGCCCCCGAGGGGCGCCAAGGCGATGTCTTCGACGCCGGCCACCTGTCGGCGGTCGAGCCGATCCGGACCACCTCCACCCTGCCCGGCTACAAGGCCTCGGACTATCCGCCCCTGGCCACCGGCAAGGTACGGTTCGTCGGCGAGGCGGTGGCCATGTGCGTGGCCCGGACCCGGGCCGAGGCCGAGGACCTGGCCCAGGAGGTGCGCCTCGACATCGAGGAGCTGGAGCCCCTGGTCGATGTCTTCGAGGCTAGGCGCGAGGGGGCGCCCCTGGTCCACGACTCGTGGGGCGACAACCTGTTCCTGGAGACCTTCACCGACGCCGACGTCGAGGCCGTCGCCGCCACCGCCCCGGTCGCCGTGCACCGCCAGATCAGCATCCCCCGGCAATGCCAGGTGCCGATGGAAGGCAAGGGGGTGCTGGCCTGCTGGGACGACCGCTGCGACCAGTTGGTGGTCTATTCCTCGACCCAGATCCCGCACATGGTCCGCACCGGCCTGTCCCAGTGCCTGGGCATCGAGCAGCGCCGGCTGCGCGTCGTTTCGCCCGACGTCGGGGGCGGCTTCGGCTACAAGGTCGTCCTCCAGCCGGAGGAACTCTGCATCGCCTGGCTGGCGATGACCCGGCGCCGTCCGTTCCGCTGGACCGAGGACCGCCGCGAGCATCTGGTCGCCGGCGCCAACACCCGCCAGCACCACTACGACATCACGGTCTATGCCGATGAGCGGGGCCGGCTGCTGGCGCTCGACGCCGAGGTCTCGATCGACGTCGGCGCCTATTCGGTGTGGCCGTTCACGGCCTGCCTCGAGGCCGGCCAGATCGCCGGCAACCTGCCGGGGCCCTATGTCTTCGACGTCTACCGCTGCCGGACGCTGTCGGTGGCCACCAACAAGCCGCCCTTCACCCCCTATCGGGGGGTCGCGCGCCCCGGCGTCTGTTTCGCCATCGAGCTGATGATCGACGCCATCGCCCGCGAAGTCGGCCGCGAGCCCTGGGAGGTCCGCATGGACAACCTGGTGCCCCCCCAGGCGATGCCCTACGACAACGTCGCGGGCAAGCACTTCGACAGCGGCGACTACCCGGAATGCCTGAGGCGGGTGGTCGAGGCCATCGACCCGGCGGCGGTCCGCGCCCGCCAGCAAAGGGGCGAGGAGGACGGCCGGCTGATCGGCGTCGGCTTCGCCACCTACACCGAGCAGACGGCGCATGGGACCAAGGTCTTCGCCGCCTGGGGGCTTCCCGTGGTGCCGGGCTACGAGCAGGCGACGGCGCGCCTGACCCCGGACGGCGGTCTCGAGCTCCGGGCCGGGGTCCACTCCCACGGCCAGGGCATGGAGACCACGCTGGCCCAGATCGCCGCCGAGGTGCTCGGGATTTCGCCCTCGGCGGTCACCGTGGTCCTCGGCGACACCGCGCTGACTCCCTATTCCACGGGGACCTACGCCTCGCGCGGCATCGTCATGGCCGGCGGCGCGGTGTCCAAGTCCTGTGAGGTGCTGGGCCAGCGGATCCGTCGGATCGCCGCCCATCTGCTGCAATGCGAGGCCGACGGACTCGTCCTCGAGGACGGCGCGGTCAGGGGCGCCGGCGGCCAGGCGGCGAGCTTCGAGGAGGTGGCCCGGGCCTGGTACCTGAGGCCGGAGCAGTTGCCCGACGACGTCGCCACCGCCGGCCTGGAGGTCACCGAGGGGTACCGCCCCGGGGTCGATACCGGCGTCTTCACCTACGCGTCCCATGGCGCGGTGGTCGCCGTGGACGCTGAAATCGGCGCCGTCGAGATCCTCGACTACGTGATCGTCGAGGACTGCGGGACCCGGGTCAATCCGATGATCGTCGAGGGCCAGACCTGCGGCGGCGCGGCCCAGGGGGTCGGCACCGCGCTGTATGAGGAAGTCCCCTACGACGCCTCCGGCCAACCCCTGGTCTCGACCCTGATGGATTACCTGCTGCCCGGGGCCAGCGAAATCCCGTCGTTCCGGATTCAGCACATGGAGACGCCGTCCCCCTATACCCGGCACGGCATCAAGGGCATGGGCGAAGGCGGCCCGATCGCCCCGCCGGCGGCGTTGGCCAACGCCGTCAACGACGCCCTCGGGGGACTCGGCGTCGAGATCGCCGAATCGCCGATGACGCCGCGCCGCCTGCTGGGGGCGATCATCGCCGCCCAAGGCGGGGGCGGCCGCTCGGGGGAGGGGACGCCGTGAAACCGGCGAGGTTCGATTACGCGGCGCCGGGGGACATCGAGGGCGCCCTCGCCCTGCTCGCCGAGGCGGGCGACGGGGCCACGGTGATGGCCGGCGGGCAGTCGCTCGGACCGATGCTCAACCTGCGCCTGGCGGCGCCCGCAAAAATAATCGATATCGGGGGCATCGAGGAACTCAAACGGGCCCAGGACGATGACCGCTCGGTGACCTTCGGCGCCTGCGTCACCCACGCCGCCGTCGAGGACGGCGCGGTGCCCGATCCCAGCCGGGGGATGATGGCCCGGGTAGCCGCCGACCTGGCCAGCCGCGCGGTTCGCAACCGGGGCACCATCGGCGGCAGCCTGGCCCACGCCGACCCCGCCGCCGACTGGATCACCGCCTTGAGCGCGCTCGATGCGCGCCTCCACCTGCGCCGCCCCGGGGGCGCCAGGACGGTGCCGATCGAGGACTTCATTCTCGGCGCCTTCGCCACCGTCCTGGCCAGCGACGAGATCCTGGCCTCGATCGAGATCGACAAGCTGTCGGCGGCCGGCCGCTGGGCCTACTACAAGATTTGCCGCAAGAGCGGCGGCTTCGCCCACGCCATCGGGGCGGTGGTGGCGGACCCGGAACGGTCCCTGTGCCGGGTCGTCATGGGTGCCGTCGAGTCGACGCCGGTCCGGCTGCGGGCGGTCGAGGAGGCGCTGGCCGCCGAGGGCCGTGACGCCGCCATCCGCCTGACGGGCGAATCGGTGGCCGCCGCCAGGCCGGATTTCGACGCCATCGAGGTCCGACTCCACGGCGCCGCGGTCAGCCGCGCGATCCAACGGGTGTAAGGGAAATGCGGAAGCTTTCGCTGATCGTCAATGAGCACCCGGTGGCGGGGAGCGTCGAGGCGAGGACCAGCCTCGCCGATTTCCTGCGCGGCGAGCTGGCCCTGACCGGCACCCGGCTGGGCTGCGAGCACGGGGTGTGCGGCACCTGCACGGTGTTGATGGACGGGGTTCCGGTCCGCTCCTGCATCATCCTTGCCGTGGCTTGCGAGGGCCGGTCGATCCGCACCATCGAGGGCTTCGACGACGACCCCACGATGTCCCGGCTGCGCCAGGCGTTTTCCAGTGAGCACGCCTTGCAGTGCGGGTTCTGCACCGCGGGCATGTTGATCGCGGGGCGCGACATCGTCGACCGTCTGGGAACCCCCGACGAGGCCCGGATCCGAAAGGAACTCAACGGCAACCTGTGCCGGTGCACGGGATATCTGGGCATCGTCCGGGCGATCCAAAGCGTCATCGCGGAGGGCCCCCCGCCGGGGACGGACGAGGCCGCCGGAAAATCCGAGGCGGCAAGCGGGCGGTTGGCGAAATTCACCCCCAGGGAGGACGCGACGGGGGCCACCGGCGAGGCGCCCCGGGCCGTCGCCGCCGAAGCCAAAAGGGGATGGACGCGGATCGAACAGCGGCTGCACGTGGAACACCCCCGCCCGGCGGTGTGGGCGATGCTGGACGACCTGCCGGCGGTGGCGGCCTGCCTGCCCGGCGCCGAGGTGACGGCGATCGAGGGCGGCAACGTCGAGGGCAAGGTGAACCTCAAGCTCGGCCCGATATCGGCGTCGTTCGTCGGTTCCGGGACCGTGACCCGGGACCGGGCCGCCTATTCGGGCGCCTTGCGCGGAAGCGGAAGCGACTCCCTGAGCGGCACCCGGGTCGAGGTCGGGATCGAATACCGGCTGGAACCGGCGGCGGGGAACGGCGGCACCGAGATCCTGGTGAGCCTCGAATTCAGGCTGCTGGGGGCCCTTGCCCAGTTCAGCCGTTCCGGGCTGGTCACCGACCTGGCCAACCGGCTGGCGGCCGAATTCGCCGCCAACCTGGCGACCAGGATGGCCGGCGCGGAACCCGCCGGGGCGGCGGCGGGACAGCCGAAGCTGAATATCGGAAGCTTCCTGTGGTCGGTGATCTGGAGTCGGCTGAAACGTCTTTTCGGCGGCGGGTCATGAATTTCGATCGATGGCTGAAAAAAACGCTGATCCTGGTCCTCTCCGGCGTGGTCATCGTCTTCGGAATAAAATATCTATGGACTAACGCGGTGTGGCCGCTGTCGAACATCTTGTTGGACGCCTTCGCCAGAGGGCCGACCGACTGGACGTATTATCTCAGCGACCTCAGGGCGATAGGGACCGCCGTCCTGGTGGTCGCCGCCGCGGTGGCGATTCCGGTGGTCCTCTTCGACCGCCTCGTCATTCGCCGCCGGTTGCGCCGGCTGGACGAACTGGAGAAGCGAATGAGGGAGGCCGCTAACGACCGCCGGCCAGGGTCATGAAGTTGTCGTAGAGGCGCCGCGCGTCGCGGTTGAAGTCGGCCATATGGCGCTCGGCCTCGGACGCCAGGCGGTCCAGCGCCCCGGGGCCCATGGTTTTGGCCAGCGCCTCCTGGTAGACCGGGACCTCTCCCCATTCGGGGACCGTGGCCGGCGTCAGTTCGACGTGGTACTGGATTCCATAAGCGCTGCCGCCGAGGCGGAAGGCCTGCACCGCGCAGGCCGGCGAGCGGGCCAGAACCGCGCTGCCCGGAGGCGGATCGACGACCTCGGTGCCATGCCACTGCAGACACTTGACGAACGGGGAAATGCCCGCGAACAGGGGATCTCCCCGGCCGGCGGAGGTCAGCTCCACGTCCAGGATGCCGACCTCGGGAGCCTTCATTGGCGCCACCCGGCCGCCCAGGGCCTGGGCCAACAACTGGTGCCCCAGGCAGACCCCGAGGAAGGGCATTTTCAGACCGGCCACGGCTTCGCGGATCGCCGCCTTCTCGGCGACCAGCCAGGGATACCTGTCCTCCTCCCAGATATCCATCGGCCCCCCCATGACCCACAGCGCGTCATAGCCTTCGAGGGACGGGATCGGCTCGCCGGCATCCAGTTCGACGGCCTCGACCATGACCCCGTCGGCGGCCAGGAAATCGCCAAAGATCCCCGGATGCTCGATCGGGATGTGCTGGAAAACCAGAAGCCGCATATGACCCCCCGTTACGGTCCCCGACGCTAGCCGTCGAGCAGCCCGCATTGCCGCATCAGCCGCTCCAGTTCGGCCTTGTCGGCGGCGCCCAGCTCGCGCAGCGGCCGCCGTGGCGGTCCCACCGGGATGCCGAGCAGGGGCAGGGCGGCATGGGCGACGCGGACGTGGCTTTTGGCGCACATGAACTCGCACAGCGGCAGGATGCGGTCGAACAGCGCCCTCGCCTTGGCCACCTCCTGGCGTTCGACGGCGAGGTCGAACAGCTCCACGCACTGGCGCGGAGCGATGTTGGTCATCCCGGCGAACCAGCCCTCGGCGCCGCACAGGAAGGATTGCAGGGTCAGGGATTCCCAGCCCGAGAACACGGTCACGGTATCGTTGGTCAGCCTCCGGATCGAGGTGATCCGGGTCAGGTCCGACGAGCTTTCCTTGATGTAGCGGATGTTGTCGATTTCGGCCAGCCGGGCGACCAGCTCCGGTTCGATGTCGACACCCGTGGTCCCCGGGTTGTTGTACAGCACGACCGGGATATCGACCGCCCCGGCGATGCGCCGGTAGTGTTCGTAGAGTTCGTCGTCGGTCAACGGCCAGTAGGTGATCGGCACCACCAGCACCCCATCGACGCCGGCCTCGGCGACCGCCTTGGCCAGGTTCACGGTCTCGGTGGTGGTGATCGAGCCGACCCCGCACAGGACCGGAATCCGGCCGTCGACCCGCTTGACCGTGGCCCGCGCCGCGCTCAGCCGCTCCTCGGAGGTGAAGGAGCCGTTGGCCCCGGTGCTGCCGAAGACGACGATGCCGTGGACGCCCATGTCGACCTGAAAGTCCGCCAACTCGGCCACGCGGTCTTCGTCGATGGTCTCGCCGTCGTTCCTGGTCGGCGTCGGGTTGAAGGAGAAAACGCCTCTGAACGTGCCGTTGGCCATGTCTCCCCGTCCTCCCTATTCGGCTGCTTCCCGGCCCGGCGCGGGCGGCCGCCAGCGGAGCACCGGGTTGCGCGCCGCCAGGGTCTCGTCGAGGCGGCGGCGCGGGGTCAGGCGCGGCGCCTCCTTGAAGTGCCGGACGTCGCCGGCCTTGGCCCGCGCCGCCAGCCCCTTCACCGTGTCGATGAACTGGTCCAGGGTTTCCCTGCTCTCGGTCTCGGTGGGCTCCATCAGCAGGGCGCCGTGGACGACCAGCGGGAAATACATGGTCATCGGATGGAAGCCCTCGTCGATCAGCGCCTTGGCGAAGTCCAGCGTCGATACCCCGGTGTCCTTGAGGAAGCCGTCGTCGAACAGCACCTCGTGCATGCACGGTCCGGCGAAGGACAGCGACAGGGTGTCGGCGAGCCGGGCCAGCAGGTAGTTGGCGTTGAGCACCGCGTCCTCGGCCACCTGGCGCATCCCGTCGCCGCCCATGCTCATCATGTAGGCCAGCGCCCGCACGAAGACGCCGAACTGGCCGTGGAAGCCCTTGATGCGGCCGATCGACTCGGCGCCGTGGCCGTCCTGGCCGGGGTGCTCGATCAGCTTCAGGCCGTCGGCGCCGCGGACCACCTCGGGCACCGGCGCGAACGGCGCCAGCGCCTCGCACAGCACCACCGGGCCGCTGCCCGGCCCGCCGCCGCCGTGGGGCGTCGAGAAGGTCTTGTGCAGGTTGAGGTGCATGCAGTCGATGCCCAGGTCGCCGGGCCGGACCAGCCCGACGATGGCGTTGAAGTTGGCGCCGTCGCAGTAGAAGAAGGCGCCCGAGGCGTGGACCGCCTCGGCGATCTCCAGGATATCGTTCTCGAACAGCCCGCAGGTGTTGGGGTTGGTCAGCATGAAGGCGGCGACGTCGTCGTCCAGCTTCTCCTCGAGCGCCGCCAGGTCGACCCGGCCGCGGTCGTCGGCGGGGATCGAGTCCACCGAATAGCCACATAAATTTGCGCTGGCCGGGTTGGTGCCGTGCGCCGATTCGGGGACCAGCACCCGCTTGCGGGCGTCGCCACGGTCCTCGAGGGCGGCGCGGATGGTCATCAGGCCGACCAGTTCGCCGTGCGCCCCGGCCGCCGGCGACATCGCCACCGCTTCCATCCCGGTCAGCACCTTGAGCCAGTGGGCGCAGCGCTCGATCACCTCCAGCGCCCCCTGGACGGTCTTGATCGGCTGCAAGGGGTGGATGTCCGACAGCCCGGGCAGGCGGGCCATCTTCTCGTTGAGCCGCGGGTTGTGCTTCATGGTGCACGAGCCCAGCGGATACATGCCGGCGTCGATGCCGTAGTTCTTCTGGCTCAGGCGCAGGTAGTGGCGCATCACCTGGGGCTCGGAAAGCCCCGGCAGGCCGATCGTGCGGCTCCGCTCCAGCCCGCCCAGGCGGTCCCCGGCGAGATCGACCTCGGCCAGGTCGACGCCCGAGCGCCGGGGCATGTCCAGCTCGAAGATCAGCGGCTCTTCCATGCTCAGGCCGCGGTTGCCGGTGAGGGTGGCGTCGCTCTTTTCCTCGGCCATCACAGGACCTCCCCCAGGGCCCCGGCCAGGGCCTCGATGTCGGCCCCGGTGACGGTCTCGGTGGCCGCCACCAGCAGCAGCCCTTCGAGCTCAGGACGTCCCGGATAGAGCCGCGACACCGGCACCCCGCCGAGGATCCGGCGCTCGGCCAGCGCCTCGACCACCTCGCCCGCCGGTCTCGACAGGCGGACCGTGAACTCGTTGAAGAAGGTGTCGTTGAGGACCTCGACCCCGTCGAGCGCCGACAGCCGCTCGGCCAGGGCCACGGCGTTGGCGTGGTTGATCCGGGCCAGGCGGGAGAACCCCTGCTCGCCGAGCTGGGTCAGGTGGATGGTGAAGGCCAGCGCGCACAGCCCAGAATTGGTGCAGATGTTGCTGGTCGCCCTCTCGCGGCGGATGTGCTGCTCGCGGGTCGACAGGGTCAGCACGTATCCCCGCCGGCCGTCGGCATCGACGGTTTCGCCGACCAGCCTTCCAGGCATCTGGCGCAGGAACTTGCCGCGCGCCGCCAGCAGGCCGACCGTGGGGCCGCCGAAGTTGAGGCCGTTGCCCAGCGACTGGCCGTCGGCGGCGACGATGTCGGCGCCCATTTCCCCGGGCGGCTTGACGAGGCCCAGCGACACCGCCTCGGTGACCGCCACGACCAGCAGGGCGCCGGCCCCGTGGCAGGCCTCGGCGAGGGATTCGAGGCCGCCGAGGCGGCCGAAGAAGTCCGGGTTCTGGACCACCACGCAGGCGGTGTCGCCGTCGACCAGGCCCGCCAGGTCTTCGCCGCCCCGCCAGTCGGGATCGGCCGGGGCCACCTCGAAGCCCTGGAAGCGGGCGGCGGTGGCGATGACCTCGCGGTAATGGGGGTGGAGCCCGCCCGAAAGCACCGCCTTGTTGCGCTTGGTGATGCGCCCGGCCATCCTCACCGCCTCCGAGCACGCGGTGGCGCCGTCGTACATCGAGGCGTTGGCCACCTCCATGGCGGTGATCAGGGCGACCTGGGTCTGGAACTCGAACAGGTACTGGAGCGTCCCCTGGGATATCTCGGGCTGGTAGGGGGTGTAGGCGGTCAGGAACTCGCCGCGCTGGATCAGGTGGTCGACGATCGCCGGCACGTGATGGCGGTAGGCGCCGGCGCCCAGGAAGGTGGGCGCGCAGGCGGTGCTCAGGTTCTTCATCGCCATGGCGTTGAAGGCCAGCTCGACGTCCATCTCGCCCTGGTGGGGGGGCAGGTCGAGGGGGGCCTTCAGCCGCGCGCTCTCAGGCACGTCGCGGAACAACTCGCCGATGCCCTCGACACCGATGGCGGCCAGCATCCGGCGCCGGTCGTCATCGGTATGGGGCAGGTAGCGCATTATTCGAGGCCTTCGACGTATTGCTCATAGGCCTCGGCGTCCATCAGGCTGTCCAGCTGGTCGGCGTTGCCGAGCCGCATCTTGAACACCCAGCCCTCGCCCATGGCGTCGGAGTTGACGGTCGCCGGGGCATCCTCGAGGGCCGGGTTGACCTCGGTCACCTGGCCCGACACCGGGGCGAAGATCTCGCTGGCCGCCTTGACCGATTCGATGACCCCCGCCTCGGTGCCCCGGTCGACCTGGGTGCCGACCTCGGGCAGTTCGACGAACACGATGTCGCCGAGTTGTTCCTGGGCGTACTCGGTGATGCCGACCACGCAGGTATCCCCCTCGACGCGGATCCACTCGTGGTTCTCGGTGAATTTGACAGTCATGGTGTCTCCCCTGGAGTCCTATTGCGTGAAGTATCCGTGCGGGACGAACGGCAACCGGACGATGCGCGCGGGCACCGCCTTGGAGCGGACCATCAGGTCGACCGGGGTGTCGAGTCCGGCGTGTCCGGTGTCGACGTAGCCCATGGCAACCGGTCCGCCGAGGGACGGACCGAAGCCGCCGCTGGTGACCTCGCCGATCGGCGCCCCGTTCTTGTCCATGATCGGGGTCCGGGCGCGGGCCGGGGTCTTGCCCTCGGGCACCAGGCCGACCCGCTTGCGCTCGGTGCCTTCCTCGATCTGGCGCAGGATGACGGTGTCGCCGGGGAAGCCGCCCTCGGCGCGCCGCCGCGTCGGGATGGTCCACGACAGCCCGGCTTCGACCGGGGTGGTGGTTTCGTCGATGTCGTTGCCGTACAGGGTCAGCCCGGCCTCCAGACGCAGCGTATCGCGCGCCCCGATCCCGACCGGCGCCACCTCGGGCTCATCCAGGATCAGTTCGGCCAGCCGCACGGCGTCCCCGGCGGGGATCGAAATCTCGTAGCCGTCCTCGCCGGTGTATCCCGAACGGCTGATGTAGCAGGGGACGTCGGCGATGGTCAGCTTTTCGGCGTTCATGAACATCAGGTGGCGGCACGGCGGCGCCAGACGGGCCAGGGCGGTGGCCGCCGCCGGCCCCTGGAGGGCGACCAGCGCCCGGTCCTCGACCACCTCCAGCCGGCAGCGGTGGCCCAGGTGTTTGTCGATATGGGCGAAGTCCACCTCCTTGCGCGAGGCGTTGACGATCAGCGACATGTGGTGACTGCCCTTGATCGCCATCAGGTCGTCGATGATGCCCCCGGCGTCGTTGGTCAGCATGGTGTAGCGCATGCTTCCCACCGGCAGTTCCCGGTAGTCGCCGGGGGTCAGGGTCTCCAGCGCCTGGGCGGCGTCGTCGCCGTGCAGGATCGCCATCCCCATGTGGGAGACGTCGAACAGCGCCGCCTGTCTCCGGGTGTGGAGGTGCTCGGCGATGATCCCGCGGCCGAACTGGAGCGGCATCGCGTAGCCGGCGTAGGGGACCATCTTGGCGCCCAGCTTGCGGTGCAGCTCGCTAAGCGGCGTCTGCTTGAGATCCTGGCACTGGTTAACAGTCACTCGGTTCTCCAACAGCGTTCCCGGCACTGCCGACCGGCCCGGTGGCCGGCGGATGCCCCCTCTGTCTCGGAACCTGAAAGATTCCCCTGGCCGGGTTTCCGACCCGGGTTGCATCTTCGGTGAGGCGGTCTCCGGTCTCTATCCGGGGGCGCCTGCTTTCCAGAGCCTCATCCCCCTGCGGTCCTTTTGCCTGAGAGTTTCCGGGGCGGTTGCTCCTTCGGCGCCGGCCGGGATCGCGGATCGTGCCCGGCCGGTCTCTCCCGCAGGGTTCGCGTGAGGAGCGGCCAGTTTATCGCGTAGCCGGCGAAGGTCAACCGTCGAGCGCGCCGACGCTCAACGGACCTTGGCCCGGCGGTAGTTGTAGTCCAACTCCTCGCGGGTCAGTTGGAGGCCGACGAAGATCTCGAAATCGACGCCGGTCTGTCCCGCCTTCAAGGGGATCCGCAGGATCACCGGCTCGTCGGGGTCGTCACGCCAGATCAGCCGGTTGCGGTTGCCGGGGAACTCCACCGTCACCGGAAAGACCCGCACGTTGAGGAGGTTGCGCGAGGAATCGGCGAGCGCCACGAAGTAGTCCAGGGCCGCCCGGCGGTCGCTGTTGGCGGGGCCGCGCGAGGTCTCGATGACCAGGTTGATCTCGACCGACAGCACGCCGGCGTTGGTGACGTCGTCGATCTCGTGCTCGCAGGAGCCGAGGATATCGACGATCCGCCCGTCGTAGGCGACGTCGATGAGGTCGCGCCCCGGTCCCTCGACGAAGCGGGTGATGGACTGGGCGTCGGGGGGGACCGAGATACGGGGACAGGGCGGGGGCGGCGGTTGGTCGCCGAACAGGCCGCACCCGGCGGTCAACAGGGCGAGGGCGACGACGGCCGCCTTGCGAAGCCTGCTCACTGCTTGGAGTGGGTGCCGTCGCAGAAGGGCTGCTTGGCCGACGCCCGGCAGCCGCACAGGTAGACCGTTTCCGTCTTTTCGGCGACGAACGGTATCGGCCTGAGGCCGATCTGCTTGTGGGCGCCGTCGCAGAACGGCTGCTTGGAACTGCGTCCGCAGGCGCACCAGTAGTACTCCTTGCCGGCCGTGACATCGACGGCGTAGGGGGCCTGTTGCGAGGCGACGGCTTTTTCCATGGTTCTCGATCCCCGGTTGTCGTTGGCCGGACAGTATAAGGCGTGCCTCCACCGACACAAGGACGGGCGGCTCACTGGGCGGTGGGCCCCGTGAGCGCCGCGGACGGCGGTTCCGCGGCGAACAGTTCGATCAGGGTGGTGGCCAGTTTGCTCAGCGTCCGGGTCCGCCCCCAGGCGTTCCGGATGCCCTCGGCGATCTTCTTGGCGCGCCCGAAGGCCGCCCACGCGGCCTCGGTTTCCCCGGCCTCGGCGTGGCCGAGGGCGATGTCGCTGAACATCCACACCTGGCTCAAACGGCTCTTGATCTCCCGGGAAGCCTTGCCGGCCAGCTCCTCGGTGCGCGCCGCCCCGGCGCCGTCGCCACTCCGCCGCCGCTCGGCGGCGATCGACCACAGGACGTGGGCCCGCAGGCGGTCGTCGTCGATCTCCAGGGCGGTCTCCACCGCGCGGTCGAAATCCCCGCCTTCGGCCGCCCCGCCGCCGGTCTTGCCGATCTCGACCAGGGCCAGGGCGGCGCGGCTGATGGCGTAGGCCCGGGCGTAGGGCAGCTTGATGTTGCCGGTCGCGGCCAGCGCCCGCTCGACGGTCGCCCGGGCCTCGGCCTCGTGGCCCGCCTCGGCCTGGGCGACGGCGATCCGGTCGAGGACCACGGCGCGGTAGCGCAGCGCCTCGATGCCCTCGGCGGTGGCCAGGGCCTCGGCCGGCTTCCCAGCCCGCGCCTGGACGGTGGCCGCGGCGAC
>CAZWEZ010000079.1:0-12640 GCA_964632795.1 uncultured Thalassospiraceae bacterium
AGCCGAAAGCCTTGGAAAGCCGTCTCTATGGGTCATTATCAGTGCTCCTTGGTATGAGGCGTAGATGACGGCCGCCAGCGATCCCGGGCGCGGCTTCCGCGAGCGCCATTACACCTCCCAGGACGGGTTGCGGTTGTATTTCCGCGACTACGGCGATCCGTCCTCGACCGCCACGCCGGTGCTGTGCCTGAGCGGGCTGACCCGCAACTCCCGGGACTTCCACGGCGTCGCGCTCCGGCTTTCGGCGGCGCGCCGGGTGCTGTGCCCCGATTACCGGGGGCGGGGCCGCTCCCAGTACGACCGCGACTGGCGGCGCTACGCCCCGCGCCCCTATCTCGACGACATCCGCCACCTGTTGGCCGCCGTCAACCTGCATCGGGTGGTGGTGATCGGCACCTCGTTGGGCGGCATCCTGGCGGCGGCGATGGCGGTGGCCATGCCGTGCGCGGTAGCCGGGGCGGTGCTCAACGACGTCGGCCCGGAGATCGGCCGCGACGGCCTGGAGCGCATCATCGCCTACATGCGCGACGACCGTCCCCAAGCCGACTGGACCCGGGCCGCGCGCCATCTCCGCGAGGTGTTTCCGGACCTGCCCGCCGATGACGAGGAAGGCTGGCTCGAGATCGCGCGGGGCACCTACCGCGAATGCGGGGACGGCCTGTTGCGGATCGATTGGGACCCGGCGATCGTCAAGCCCCTGCTCCGCCGCCGCGACCGGAGCCCCGACCTGTGGCCCCTGTTCAGGGCCCTGGGACGAATCCCCGCCGTGGTCCTGCGCGGCGCCACCTCGAATATCCTCGGCGAGGCGACCGTGAAGCGGATGACCGGGGAAATCCCCGGCCTGACGGCGGTCACCGTGAGCGGGGTGGGTCACGCCCCCAGCCTCGCCGAACCCGAAGCAGCGGAGGCGATCGATGGTATCCTCGAACGAACTTATACCAAGGGGCACTGGTAATGACCCTTGGTATTAGTACCGCCGACGTCGAGGACGCCGCCGGGCGCCTCGAAGGCCTCGCGGTGCGCACCCCGCTCCTCGAATCGGCGATCCTCAACGATCGGCTGGGCGGCCGGCTGCTGGTCAAGGCGGAAACCCTCCAGCGCACCGGCTCGTTCAAGTTCCGCGGCGCCTTCAACTTCATCTCGCGGCTCGACGACCAGGCCCGCCGAGCCGGCGTCGTCGCCTACTCCTCGGGCAACCACGCCCAGGGGGTGGCCCATGCCGCACAAATATCCGGAACCCCGGCGCTGATCGTCATGCCCCGGGACGCGCCGCGGACCAAGATCGCCAATACCCGCGCCTACGGCGCCGAGGTGGTGTTCTACGACCGGCTGAGCGAAAGCCGCGAGGAAATCGGCGAACGGCTGGCCGGCGAACGCGGGCTGACCCTGGTCCGGCCCTACGACGACCCCCTGATCATCGCCGGCCAGGGCACCGCCGGCCTGGAACTGGCCGCCCAGGCGCGGGCGATGGAGGCCCGGCTCGACGCCGTCCTGGTGCCGTGCGGCGGCGGCGGGCTGATCGCCGGCTGCGCCCTGGCGCTGGCCGCGCACAGCCCGTCCAGCAAGCTGTTCGCCGTCGAGCCCGAGGGTTTCGACGACACCGCCCGCTCGCTGGCCGCGGGCCGGAGGCTGGGCAACGCGGATTCTGCCAAGTCGTTCTGCGACGCCCTGCTGGCGCCGACGCCGGGGGAACTCACCTTCGCCGTCAACGGGCGTCTGCTGGCCGGCGGGCTGGTGGTCGGCGACGGGGCGGTGGCGGAGGCGATGAGCGTCGCCTTCGGCTTTTTCAAGCTGGTCGTCGAACCGGGCGGCGCGGTGGCCCTGGCGGCGGCGCTGAGCGGGGTCTTCGACTGTTCGGGGAAAACGGTCTGCGTGGTGTGTTCGGGCGGCAACGTCGATCCGGAGGTCTTTCGCCAAGCCCTGGAATAACCGGCGACCGGTGCCGGCAGTCTATTTTCTTTGCGCCGCCGCCTTGGATGTCGCTTCGCCGGTGGTGTTGGCTTCCTTGACCACCAGGTTGATCTTGCCCTCGCCGTCCTTCTTCTTCTCGGTCATGCGCCGGCAGTGGCCCTCGAGGAAGGCCCCGGCCTCGATGGCCAGGTCCTCGTGAAGGATGTCGCCGACGACGTGGGCGGTCTTGGACAGGTCGACCGTTCGGGCCTTGATCTGGCCGTTCACCGTGCCGTGGACGCGGACCGAATCAGCGACGATCTCGCCCTTGATGACGGCGGTTTCGCCGACCAGCAGGACCTTGGTCCGGATATCGCCGTCGATCGCCCCGTCGACCTGAATTTCGCCTTCGCTGTTGAGATCGCCGACCACCCTCAGGTCGGCGCTGACGATCGAGGGTGGAGCCTGGATTGCCGCGGCGGCGTTAACCACAGCCTTGCCGGAACCCTTGCTACTCCTGGAAAACATAGCGTCCAGCCTTGATGAACTTCATCGGGCTCAAGGTTTTCTTGTTGAAGATGATTTCGTAATGCAAGTGGGCGCCGGTGCTGCGTCCGGAGTTGCCGAGCAGGCCGATCTTGTCCCGGAACTTGAGCTTCTGGCCCTTCTTGACCAGGATCTTGTGGAGGTGTCCGTAGCGGGTCTTGAGACCTGCCCCGTGATCGACCTCGATCATTCTCCCGTATTTCCCCTTCCACCCGACATAGGTGACCACCCCCGGAGCGGTGATGTAGACCGACGACTTGAAGACACCGCCCAGATCGAGCCCGTAATGGGCCGCCCATTTCTTGTTGATAGGATCGCGCCGCTTTCCGAATCCGCTGGTGACGCGGAAGTGGGTCAGGGGCGAGGTCAGGGGCAGCCTGCGCATCACCTCCTGAAGGGATTCGGAGTACTGGAGGTGGAGGTCGAGGTTGGTGAGGTCGGCCTTGAGTTGGCTGGCCGGTTTGTCGTCGGGCTTGGCGGCGATGAAGGGACCGCCCTGGCCGCGCGACGGATTGCCGTTGGCGGCGAGCAGCCGGTCCACCTTCAAGCCGGTCAAACCGATCACCTTCTCCATGCCGTCGACGTAGGCGAGGGTGCCGTTGGTCATCCGCTGGACCGCGTCGCGCTCGCTGAGCTGCATGTCGGCGAGGCGGTTTTCGAACTCGTCGATCGTGCGCTGCATGCGGGAGCCCTTGAACAGGGCCTGGTTGCGGTCGGCGAGCGCGGTCTGGAGGTCGATCTCGACGGTGTCGAGATTGTCCTTCAGCGAGAAGTTCCGGCTCGCCAGTTGGCGCATGTTGTCTTCGATTTCGGCCAACTGCTGCTTCAGCTTCTCGCGCGCGACGACTACGTTCCTGCGTTCCTGCTCGGTGGTCGTGAGCTGGGTCTCGACCGATTTCAGGTTCTGCTGGAGGGCCGCGTTCTGTTCGACCAGGCTCAGCATCAGGCTATGGTTCTTTTCCAGGCTCTGGGTGATGCTGGTGAACTTGTTCTGGTACTCGGCGACCTCGCCGAGCAGGCTCTGGTAGGCCAGCCGCGCGCTGGCGATATGGTTGTCCTTGGTCGCCAGGATCTTGTTGTGAAGCATGTGGCCGATCGTGGTGTAGACCGTCCACGAGAGCGCCAGCACGAGGAGGGTGGTGACGAACATCTGGGAGAGGCGGGAGAACCGGAAGAAGGCAATCCGCCCCTCGGTGCGAAGGTGAACCTGTCGTTCGGGAAAAAGTCGCCGAAGCAGTCGTTCGGTTCGCGATGGCCCGCCCAGCCGAGGTTGGGTCCCCGTCATCCCGCCACTCTCGCCTTCATCGTGCCTACCCCTCGAGGATTATTCGGTTTTCCAGGTTTGTCGTGGAAACCGTTGCGATTTCCCGGAATCGGCGCCCCGGCAAATCGACTGTCAACAACCGACCCAGCCCTTTCCATTCTTGGATCCAGCGGCAGGTGCGAACGTATCTATTAGCAACCGCCCTGGCAAGCCCCGATTCCGCGCCCCACCAACCGCCCAGGCAGCGCCGAGGGCCGGCAAATCGGTGGTTTCCTTTCCCTTCACGGACAATGACGGGGATTATCTTTGGCCGTGCAATCGCCCGCCCCGGGCGGCTATGGTGAGGACTCGGGACGAAAAAACATGCGGAAACAGACACCTTGAACGCGAATCGGCAACAGCCGCGAGGCCCGGGATTGGCCGATCCCGCCGTCCTGGTGGCGACTTGGTTCGGGGTCGGGCTGCTGCCGGGAGCCCCCGGCACCTGGGGCTCGCTGGCCGCCCTCCCCTTCGCCTGGTTGATCCATCTCGCCTTCGGCTGGATCGGCCTCGCCGTGGCGGTGGCCGCCGTCTTCGCCGTCGGGGTGTGGTCGGCGGGCGCCGTGGTTCGCTCCTGGGGGGTGAAGGATCCGGCGGCGGTGGTCATCGACGAGGTCGCCGGCCAGTGGCTGACGCTGCTCGTGGTTCCCCCCGACCCGATCCTGTATGCGGTCGGTTTCGTGCTGTTCAGGATCGCCGACATCCTCAAGCCGTGGCCGGCGTCGTGGGCCGACAAGCGCCTCGAGGGCGGCCTCGGGGTGATGCTGGACGACGTCTTCGCGGCGGCCTACGCGGCGGCGGCCCTGTACGTCATGTCGCGCGGCATGGGAGGGATGTGATGTTGCCCCGGGAGCTGGAGCGGCTGGCCGCCGACGTCCTCGCGGCGTGCCGCGCCCGGGACCTGCGCCTGAGCCTCGCCGAATCCTGCACCGGCGGCCTGATCGCCGGCTGCCTGACCGCCATCCCGGGCTCCTCGGAAGTCCTCGAGCGGGCCTTCGTCACCTACTCCAACGCCGCCAAGAGCGAGATGCTCGGCGTCGACGACCTCTTGATCGCCGTCCACGGCGCGGTCAGCGAACAAGTCGCCCGGGCGATGGCCGAAGGCGCCCTGGACCGTTCCCGCACCGACATCGCCGCCGCCGTCACCGGCATCGCCGGCCCCGGCGGCGGATCGGCGGACAAACCGGTCGGTATGGTCCACATCGCCGTCGCCCGCCGCGATCACCCCACCGTTCACCACCGCCACCTCTTCGCCGGCGACCGCGACGCGGTGCGGACCCAGGCGATAGCGGCGACGCTGGAATTGCTGAAGGAAATGGCCGGTTAGCCGTACAGCGCCCGGGCTCGCTTTTCGAAGGCGCCGACCATGTGGCGCACCGCCTCGCCGAACACCGCCCCGATCATGGCTTGGAGCAGGCGGGAGCGGAGCTCGAAGTCGATGTCGAAGTCGATCAGGCAGCCGTCGCCGGCGGGCTCGAACGTCCAGTGGTTGTCCAGGTACTTGAACGGCCCCGAGGAAAAGGTGACGTCGATCCGCCGCGGCCACTCGAGGACGTCGATGGTGGTGAAGCGCTCGCTGAACATCTTGAAACCGACCACCATGTCGGCGACCAGGGTGTCGCCCCGGCGCTCGCGGATGCGGGCCGACAGGCACCAGGGCAGGAACTCGGGATAGCGCTCGATGTCGGCGACCAGGTCGAACATCTGCTCCGGGGCGTAGGGGACGACGCGCCGTTCGGCGTGACTCGGCATTATCTTAATCATAGCCCTTGGCCCGGCGGGCCGCGCGCAGCTCCTCGAAGTCCCGGTCGGCATGGTAGGAGGAACGGGTCAGCGGCGAGGCGGCGACCAGCAGGAAGCCCCGCCCCCGCCGCCGGTAGTCCTCGAACTCCTCCGGGGTCACGTAGCGGGCGACCGGGGCGTGGCGCGGCGTCGGCCGCAGGTACTGGCCGATGGTCAGGAAGTCGACCCGGGCGGCGCGCAGGTCGTCCATCACCTGCCCGACCTCGGCCTTGTCCTCGCCGAGGCCGACCATGATCCCCGACTTGGTGAAGATTTCCGGGCTCAGTTCCTTGGCCCGGTCGAGAAGGCGCAACGAGTTGAAATAGCGGGCCCCGGGGCGGATCGTCGGATACAGGCGGGGCACGGTTTCCAGGTTGTGGTTGAAGACGTCGGGAGCGGCGGCGACGACCGCCTCCAGGGCCCCCGGCTTGTCCCGGAAGTCGGGGACCAGGACCTCGATGGTGGTCGCCGGCGTGGTCGAGCGGATGCGCTCGATGCAGCGCACGAACTGCCCCGCTCCGCCGTCCTCCAGGTCGTCGCGGTCGACCGAGGTGATCACCACGTGCTTGAACCCCATCTCGGCGACGGCGGCGGCCAGGTTGTCGGGCTCCAGGGGATCGACGGCGCCGGGGCGGCCGGTCTTGACGTTGCAGAAGGCGCAGGCGCGGGTGCAGACGTCGCCGAGGATCATCACCGTGGCGTGCTTGCGCGACCAGCACTCGCCGATGTTGGGACACGCGGCCTCCTCGCACACGGTGTGCAGGCCGTGGCCGTGGATCAGCCGGCGGGTCTCGCCGTACTCCTTGGAGGTCGGCGCCTTGACCCGGATCCACGGCGGCTTGCGCAACGGCGTCTGATCGGGCTCGAGGAGATGAACCTTGCTCATAAGCTAGAAATGGATGGTCCGGCCGAAGGCGTCAAGCACCGATTCGTGCATCGTCTCCGAGAGCGTCGGATGGGGGAAGACGGTGGCCATGAGCTCGGCCTCGGTGGACTCCAGGGTGGCGGCGACGGCGAAGCCCTGGATCAGCTCGGTGACCTCGGCGCCGATCATGTGGGCGCCCAGCAACTCCCCGGTGGCGGCGTCGAACACCGTCTTGGTCAGCCCCTCGGGCTCGCCCAGGGTCAGCGCCTTGCCGTTGGCCAGGAACGGGAAGCGGCCGATCTTGACCTCGATCCCCCGCTCGGCGGCCTGCTTCTCGGTCAGGCCGAGGCTGGCGATCTGGGGGCGGCAGTAGGTGCAGGCGGGAATGCGGGCGGTGTCCAGGGGATGCACGCCGGCCACCCCGGCCATCCTGTCGACCACCATGATCCCTTCGTGGCTGGCCTTGTGGGCCAGCCAGGGGGGGCCGGTGAGGTCGCCGATGGCGTGGATTCCCGGCTCGCCGGTGGCCGCCCAGCGGTCGGTGACGAGGTGTCCCTTGTCGACCTCGACCTTGGTCCCGTCGAGGCCGATGTCCTCGACGTTGCCGGTGATGCCGACCGCCATGATGACCCGGGCCACGGTCAGTTCGCTGCTCTTGCCGTCCCGCTCGATGGTGGCGGTGACCCGGCCCCGGCCCTTCCTGAGGGCGGTGAGCGTGGCCGAGGTCAGGATATTCATCCCCTGGCCTTCGAAGGCCTTGCGGGCGAGGCCGGAGATCTCCTCGTCCTCCAGGGGCAGGACCCGGTCCAGGACCTCGACCACCGTCACCTCGGCGCCCAGGGTGCTAAAGAAGCTGGCGAACTCGATGCCGATGGCCCCGGAGCCGACGACCAGCAGCGACTCGGGCACCGCCTCGGCGACCAGCGCTTCCTTGTAGGTCCACACCAGCTTGCCGTCGGGCTCGAGCCCGGGCAGCGTCCGCGGCCGGGCGCCGGTGGCCAGGATGACGTCCCTGGCCGCCAACGCGGCGGCGGTCTTGCCGTCCTTTTCCACCACCACCTTGCCGGCCCCGTCGAGCCGTCCGTGGCCGTCGAAGACCGTCACCTTGTTCTTCTTCAAGAGCTGCCCGACGCCGGCGTTGAGCCGTCTCGCGATCGCCCGCGAGCGTTTGACCATTTTCTTAATGTCGAACTCTATCCCCTTGGCTTTCAACCCGAAATCTTCCGCGTTCCGCAGGATGTGGTAGACCTCGGCCGAGCGCAGCAGGGCCTTGGTCGGGATGCAGCCCCAGTTGAGGCAGATGCCGCCCAGGTGCTCGCGTTCGACCACCGCCGTGTTCATCCCCAACTGGGCGGCGCGGATGGCGGCCACGTAGCCGCCGGGTCCGCCGCCGACGATGATCAGGTCGAATTCGGTGTCGGCCATGGTCGAATCCTCACAGCAACATGGTCAGGGGGTCCTCGACGAGACCCTTGAAGGCGGCCAGGAACTCGGCGCCGATGGCGCCGTCCACCGAGCGGTGGTCCACCGACAGGGTGCACGTCATCACCGTGGCGATGGCCAGCGCGCCGTCGCTCACCACCGGCCGCCGCTCGCCGGCGCCGACCGCCAGGATGCACGATTGCGGCGGGTTGATGATGGCGGCGAACTCCTTGATCCCGAACATCCCCAGGTTGGAGACCGTGAAGCCGCCGCCCTGGTAGTCCTCGGGCATCAGTTTGCCCTGGTGGGCGCGGGCCGCCAGTTCCTTGGCCTCCCGGGAGATGTCGGCCAGTCCCTTGTTGTCGGCGTTGCGGATGACCGGGGTGATCAGGCCGCCCGGGGTGGCGACGGCGAGGGCAACGTCGATGTCGCGGTAGCGGCGCACGGCGTCCTCGGTCCAGGTGGCGTTGGCCGCCGGCACCTGGCGCAGGGCCAGGGCGACGGCGCGGACCACGAAGTCGTTGATCGACACTTTGTAGGCCCCCTCGCCTTGCGGCGCCTTGGCGTTGAGCTCCCGGCGCAAATCCAGCAGGGCGTCGAGCCGGCAGTCGATGGTCAGGTAAAAATGGGGGATGTCGCGCTTGGAGGCCATCAGCCGCTGGGCGATCACCTTGCGCATGGTGGTGTTGGGAATCTCGCTATAGCCTTCCCCCGGGATCGCCTCGGGGGTGGCGGCCGGCAGCGCAATCAGGGCGCCGCCCGTGGCCGCCGCCTCGACGTCGCGCTTGACGATCCGCCCCTTCGGTCCGCTGCCCTGGATCCGCCCCAGATCGAGCCCCGCCCTTTCGGCCAGGCGCCGGGCCAGGGGACTGGCGAACAGGCGGTGGCCCGGCGACGGCGGTTGCGGGGCCGGCGACCGCTTGGGGACCGGAGCAGCCGGTTCCGGTGAAGGCGGCGCCGGGGTCGGCGCCTGGGCCGGCGCCTGGGCCAACGCCTCGTCGAGGGCCGAGGGGTCCTCGCCCTCCTCGAGAAGCAGGGCGATGGGGGTGTTCACCGGAATCCCCTCGCTGCCCGCCGCGACCAGCAGCCTGGCCAGGACGCCTTCCTCGACCGCCTCCAGTTCCATGGTCGCCTTGTCGGTCTCGATCTCGGCGATGACGTCGCCGCCGGCCACTACCTCGCCTTCCCTCTTGAGCCACTTGGCGAGCTTGCCCTCGGTCATGGTCGGCGACAACGCCGGCATCAGGATCTGGATCGGCATCTCCAGCGGCTCCTAGTGGCCTCTAGCGATAACACACGGCCCTGGCCGCCGCCGCGACGGCGGCCGGCTGGGGGGTGGCCAGGTTTTCCAGGTTGGCGGCGTAGGGCATGGGCACGTCCGCGCCGGTGACGCGGGCGACCGGGGCGTCCAGGTGGTCGAAGGCCTCCTCCATCATGCGGGCCGCGATCTCGGCGCCGATGCCGGCCATCGGCCACCCTTCCTCGACGCATACCAACCGGTTGGTTTTTTCCAACGAACGGACGATGGCGGCGCTGTCCAGGGGGCGCAGGGAGCGCAGGTTGACGACCTCCGCCGCGATCCCCTCGGCGGCCAGCAGGTCGGCCGCCTCCAGCGCCACCCGGACCATCAGCGAGAAGGCGGTGATGGTGACGTCGCCGCCGGACCGTTCGATCCGCGCCTCGCCGATGGGGATGGTGAGGTCGTCGCCGTCGGGAACCGGGAAGCTGTGGCCGTAGAGAATCTCGTTCTCCAGGAACACCACCGGGTTGGGGTCGCGGATCGCCGACTTGAGGAGCCCCTTGGCGTCGGCCGCCGAATAGGGCGCCACCACCTTGAGCCCCGGACAGTGGGCGTACCAGCTGGCGAAGCACTGGGAATGCTGGGCGGCGACCCGGGCGGCGGCGCCGTTGGGGCCGCGGAAGACGATCGGGCAGTTCATCTGGCCGCCCGACATGTAGAGGGTCTTGGCCGCCGAGTTGATCACCTGGTCGATGGCCTGCATGGAGAAATTGAAGGTCATAAACTCGACGATCGGCCTCAGGCCGGCGAAGGCGGCGCCGATGGCGAGCCCGGCGAAGCCGTTCTCGGTGATCGGGGTGTCGACCACCCGCCCGGGGCCGAACTCCTCGAGCAGTCCCTGGCTGATCTTGTAGGCGCCCTGGTACTGGCCCACCTCCTCGCCGATCAGGAACACGGTGTCGTCGCGGCGCATCTCCTCGGCCATGGCGTCGCCCAACGCCTGGCGCACGGTGACCTCCCGCGTCCCGGCCTCGACCTCCTTTGCGGCCGGGGCGGCGGCGGGTTCGGGAATCTTGACCGGCGCCCGGTCGAGGGACGAGGCGTCCTCGCCGTCGGTGAGGATGGTGGCGATGGGGGTGTTGACGGCGATCCCCTCGGTCCCCGCGGCGACCAGCAGCCTGGCCAGCACGCCGTCGTCGGCGACCTCCAGTTCCATGGTCGCCTTGTCGGTCTCGATCTCGGCGATGGCGTCGCCGCTTCGCACCGCCTCGCCTTCCCCCTTGAGCCACTTGGCGAGCTTGCCCTCGGTCATGGTCGGGGACAGCGCCGGCATCAGGACCTGGATCGCCATCTCAGGCCTCCACCAGGACGTCGGTGTGGAGCTCGTCCGGGTCCGCTTCCGGGCTCTGGCGGGCGAACTCGGCGGCCTCGTTGACCACCGTCTTAAGCTCGCGGTCGATCTCCTTGAGTCCCTCCTCGTCGATCGCCTTGCCCGTCAGCAGACGCTTGCGCAGGTTGTCGATGGGGTCGTTTTGGGAACGGACCTTGCTCACTTCCTCCTTGGAGCGGTACTTGGCCGGGTCGGACATGGAATGGCCGCGGTAGCGGTAGGTCTCCATCTCCAGCACGAAGGGGCCCTTGCCGGCCCGGCAGTGGGCCGTCGCCTCGAGGCCGGCGGCGTGGACCTCGATCGCGTCCATGCCGTCGACCTCGAGGCCGGGGATGTCGTAGGCCTCGCCGCGGCGGTACAACTCGGCCGACGCCGAGGCGCGCTCGACCGAGGTCCCCATGCCGTACTTGTTGTTCTCGATGACGTAGACCACCGGCAGCTTCCACAGGCTGGCCATGTTGAAGGACTCGTAGACCTGTCCCTGGTTGACTGCGCCGTCGCCGAAATAGGCGTGACAGACGCCGCCGTCGCCCCGGTACTTGTGGGCGAAGGCGAGCCCGGTGCCGATCGGCACCTGGGCGGCGACGATGCCGTGGCCGCCGTAGAAGTTGGCCTGGCGGCTGAACATGTGCATGGAGCCGCCCTTGCCCTTGGAATAGCCGTCCCGGCGCCCGGTCAGCTCGGCCATCACCCGCCTGGGATCCATGTCCGAGGCCAGCATGTGGCCGTGGTCGCGGTAGCTGGTGACCATGGTGTCGCCCTCGGCGGCGGCCGCCCGCATGCCCACCACCACCGCCTCCTGGCCGATGTAGAGGTGGCAGAAGCCGGCGATCAGGCCCATCCCGTAAAGCTGGCCGGCCTTCTCCTCGAAACGCCGGATGAGCAGCATCCGACGGTAGAAGTCGAGCCATCGCTCGGCATCGGCCGCCGGCGCGGCGCGGCGCTTCTTGCGGGGAGTTTTGCGTTTTACGGGTTTTTCCATCGGTCTTCCGCTGCAAACAGTCCACAGGTAATGCCTAAGGCCCGCCTTTGCAAGCCGGCGGGAACCCGAACCCCTTGTTCGCAAAAGCAAAATATGCTGCTAGGGCTTGGCGGTGATGATCACGATGTCGTCGGGATAGCCGTAGTTGAGCATCAGCCGGGCGCGTTCCTCCAGCATGTCGGGATCGAGGCTGGCCGGGTTCAACAGGCGGACCCGCCGTTCGAGGATGCGGCGGCGCTCGGCGGTCTCGGCCGACACCCCGCGCGCCGCCTCGATCCGCTGGTCGAGGCGGCGCCAGGCGTTGAGGCTCCGCTCGCCGTGGATCGCGTGATAGGCGAAGTATCCGACCGCGCTGATAGCCAGGACGGGCCCCACGACATGGCGGGCGCGGGAACGGATTTCCGAGATCAGACCCATAGTACCGTGGAACCACGCTTATTGTTGGTCTTAACGAAATCCACAGTCCCAACCCGCGGCGATTATGGGGCGGAGAAAGTTAACGGAACGTTACTCCCCCCTCGGCCTCCACTCCCGCGCCAGCCGCTGGGCCTCTTCGATCTGGGAGGGGGTCATCATGGTGGTAACGAGGTCGCGAAGCTTGACCGCCTTGTCGCGTTCTGAAGCCAAAAAGCGGGATGCAGCGAGGTTTAGCCACATGTGTGCTTGCACGTAATCCTGCGGCACGCCCTGGCCGGAGTGATACATGACGCCGAGGTTGTACTGGGCCCCACCGACGCCCTGCTCGGCGGCCTTGCGATACCACCACGCCGCCTCTGCGTAGTTCTGGGACAAGCCATGGCCTTCGTAGTACATGAAGCCTAGGTTGATCTGGGCCTCGGCGACACCCTGATCGGCGGCCTGGCGAAACCACCGCACGGCCTCGTCGTGGTCCTGCGGCATGCCCTGGCCGGAGTGATACATGACGCCGAGGTTGTGCTGGGCCCCGGCGACGCCCTGCGCGGCGGCTTTGCGATACCAGCGCGCCGCCTCGGCGTTATCCTGCGGCACGCCCTGGCCGTTGTCGTACATAACTCCGAGGGTGTACTGGGCCTTGGCGACGCCCTGCTCGGCGGCTTTGCGATACCAGCGCGCCGCTTCGGCGTTATCCTGCGGCACGCCCTGGCCGTTGTCGTACATGACGCCGAGGTTGTGCTGGGCCCCGGCGACGCCCTGCTCGGCGGCTTTGCGATACCAGCGCGCCGCCTCGGCGTAATCCTGCG
>CAZWEZ010000079.1:12740-17580 GCA_964632795.1 uncultured Thalassospiraceae bacterium
GCCCCGGCGACGCCCTGCTCGGCGGCTTTGCGATACCAGCGCGCCGCCTCGGCGTTATCCTGCGGCACGCCCTTGCCATTGTCGTACATGACGCCGAGGTTGTGCTGGGCCCCGGCAACGCCCTGCTCGGCGGCTTTGCGATACCAGCGCGCCGCCTCGGCGTAATCCTGCGGCACGCCCTGGCCGTTGTCGTACATAACTCCGAGGGTGTACTGGGCCTCGGCGACGCCCTGCTCGGCTAGCAGCTTGAACTCGCGGAGCGCCGTCGTGTAGTCGCCCCGATTATAGGCCACCAAGCCCCCATCGAACCCAGCCAGGGCAGGAGCGGCGAGGCACATCACCAACCCGACCAGCGCCGCCGCGAGTGATCTTCTCATTGCGCACCCCCCCTGGACGGAGATGATAGCGCAACCCGCCGTCGCGGGGGTAGGGGGTCGTCAGCCCCCCAGGGGGTGGCGCAGGATGGTGCTCCCGGCGTAGTGACCGGCGTCGCCCAGTTCCTCCTCGATGCGGATCAACTGGTTGTACTTGGCCAGGCGGTCGGTGCGCGACATGGATCCGGTCTTGATCTGTCCGCTGTTGGTGGCCACCGCGAAGTCGGCGATGGTGGCGTCCTCGGTTTCGCCCGAACGGTGCGAGATGATCGCCGTGTAGCCCGCCTTGTGGGCCATCTCGACGGCCTCCAGGGTCTCGGTGAGGGTGCCGATCTGGTTGAGCTTGATCAGGATCGAGTTGGCGACGCCCTTCCTAATGCCGTCTTCCAGGCGGCTCGGGTTGGTGACGAACAGGTCGTCGCCGACGATCTGGATCCGCTCGCCGAGGGCCTCGGTCATCGCCTTCCAGCCGTCCCAGTCGTCCTCGGCGTGGCCGTCCTCGATCGAGAAGATGGGATAGCGCGCCACCAGGTCCTGGTAGTAGGCGGCCATCTCCGCCCCGTCCAGGGTCCTGCCCTCGCCCTCCAGGACGTATTTGCCGTCCTTGAAGAACTCGCTGGAGGCCGGGTCCAGGGCCAGCACCATGTCGCCGCCCGGCCGGTAGCCGGCGGCCTCGATCGCCGTCATGATGAAGCCCAGGGCCTCGTCGGCGCCGGCCAGGTTGGGCGCGAAACCGCCCTCGTCGCCGACGTTGGTGTTGTGGCCGGCGGCGGCCAGCGCCTTTTTCAGGGCCTGGAACACCTCGGCCCCCATGCGCACCCCCTCGGCGATGGTGCCGGCGCCCACCGGGACGATCATGAACTCCTGGATGTCGATCGGGTTGTCGGCGTGCTTGCCGCCGTTGATGACGTTCATCATCGGCACCGGCAGGGTCCGCGCCGAGGTGCCGCCGATGTAGCGGTACAGCGGCAACCCCGATTCCTCGGCGGCGGCCTTGGCGACGGCCAGGCTGACCCCGAGGATGGCGTTGGCCCCGAAGCGGGACTTGTTGAGGGTGCCGTCGAGGTCGATCATGGTGCGGTCGATGCGTACTTGGTCCTCGGCGTCCATCCCCGACAGGGCGTCGAAGATCTCGCCGTCGACCGCCATGCAGGCGTTGAGCACGCCCTTGCCGGCGTACCGGGCGTCGTCGCCGTCACGCAGCTCGACCGCCTCGTGGGCCCCGGTCGAGGCCCCCGAGGGTACCCCGGCCCGGCCCGCTGCGCCGCTCTCCAGGGTGACGTCCACCTCGACGGTGGGGGTGCCGCGGGAATCGAGGATCTCGCGGGCGTGGATGTCGATGATGGCGCTCATGACGACCTCTCGGATGGGATCGCGACCGGGTGCGCCTTGGCCACGCGGTCGAGTTCGATCAATGTCTCGATAATATCAGGCAACTCTTTGATTGGAATCATGTTCGGTGCGTCGCTGGGCGCCGTGTCCGGGTCGGGATGGGTCTCGATGAAGACGGCGGCGACGCCGACCGCGACGGCGGCCCGGGCGAGCACCGGGGCGAACTCGCGCTGGCCGCCCGAGGCGGTCCCCCGGCCGCCCGGCTGCTGCACCGAATGGGTGGCGTCGAAGACCACCGGGCAGCCGGTTTGGGCCAGGATCGGCAGGGCCCGCATGTCCGAAACAAGGGTGTTGTAGCCGAAGCTGGCCCCGCGCTCGCAGACCATGACGTCGGTGTTGCCGGTGCTGTCGATCTTGGCCACCACGTTGGCCATGTCCCAGGGGGCCAGGAACTGGCCCTTCTTTACGTTGATCGCCTTGCCGGTGTTTCCGGCGGCAATAAGAAGGTCGGTCTGGCGGCACAGGAAGGCGGGGATCTGCAGGATGTCGACCGCCTCGGCGACGGGGCCGCACTGGGCCGCCTCGTGGACGTCGGTGAGCACCGGGCAGCCCACCGTCTCGCCGACCTCGGCCAGCACCGCCAGGCCCTCGGCGATGCCGATCCCGCGCCGGCCGTCGATGCTGGTCCGGTTGGCCTTGTCGAACGAGCTCTTGTAGATCAGCCCGATCCCCAGCTTGCCGGCGATCTCCTCAAGGGCCCGCGCCACCTCCAGGGCGTGCCCCCGGCCCTCGATGACGCACGGCCCGGCGATCAACGCCAGCGCCAGGTCGTTGCCCAGGGTGACGTCGCCGACGGTAATGTGACGGGGTTGGGTCATCGGCTGATCAGATTCGGATTTCAACCTGCTCAGCGATTTGACGGGCCAATTTTTCAAAATGGCAAAAGGAATCCGCCGCGGCTTGAGCATGTGCCCCGATAGCGCCATCCGCCGGCTTTAGGTAGAACACGGGCTTTTGCGCTTCCTGAGCCAATGGCATGAGGCTGCGGTAATGCTTCAACAGGGCCAGGCAATTCGTATCCGACTCAACACTTGAGGGGTTATGCAACGGCTCTCCCAAGATCGATCTCCGATATTCCCCAGGAATCTGGGCGATCCACTTCTCGAATGCTTTGGTAGGTCTATCGAGGCGAACGGCATGTTGGAGCACCACGTATCCCACGGTTTTCATGTTCCCTTTGGGAAGCCATAATTCATCCGGGATGGGGTTTGTTTCAAAGCGTTGGTTCCAGCCATCACGCCATTCCCGCAATGTCGGTCCAAGGTTCCGCAGACCCTGCAACGAGAATAGATCGGGAGCCAACGGCACGACGACATAATCAGAGGCGATCAATGCCGAGCGATTAATCGCCCCGAGATTGGGGCCGACGTCGATGAGCACGAGATTGGCATCCGCGATCTCGGCTGCCTTGGCGATAATCCGCGAGAAAGCCGAGGTAATCCTAAATGCGCGCTCGTCTTTGTCCAGGCACTTCGGCCAGACCTCACTCAGGGCATCCTCGAAGCGGGACAAGGTCAGATCGCCGACGAGAAGAGAAAGGTTATGCTCGATGCTTACCAAATGAGGAACTGCGAAATCACCGGTTGCCCTGATAAGCGGCCGCACACTTCCGAAAACGGTGCCTGAACGCTTATCATCCGACCATAACTTCTCGAGAATATCCTCATTCAGGAATGCGGCGGACAAATTTGCCTGAGGATCGAGATCGGCGGCGATCACACGTTCTCCCAACTCGGAGAACATCCACGCCAAGTGATAGACAAGAGAGGTTTTTCCCACCCCCCCCTTGTTATTGAAAAATGTGACCGTTTTCACTCATCGACCTCGTATCACCACCAGCACATTCGTGTCCTCTACCACGAACTCAGCTTCGGGGTTATCGTTATTCCTCAGTTCCTGCTGTGCTGTAGGTATACCGATCCCGAAACGCTGTACATAACCGAGCACCTTCATAGCCTCGGCCAAGTGCGGGTTTCGGTAGTCCGTGAGTCCGGGTTGTCCGAAATTGGCGCGCGTGACCTGTCCGAAAGGGCCACCGGGACTGTATACTTCCACGCGGTCACTGAACCAGTTGATTCGTATAGGCGCGTTACTGTCCTCGTAAACGCGGTGAAGAACAGCGTTGCGGATGATCTGTTGGAGGGCGGCCAGCGGGTAGTCGGGCCTCGGGACGTCCGTGGCGGTGGGGGGTACGGTAAGTGCGACGGAGATATTGATCCGAAGCAACTCATCCACCTGACGCAATACATCCAAGAGAGGGCCACCGATCTCCTTTTGGTCCTTGATTTCCGCTGTCAATTCGGTGCCGCCTACCCGGAGAATCTGGATGTATGCGCCCGGCATGAAATCCCGTGGTTCCTTTCCCAATACCAAAAGCCCGGTTACGGTTGGAATGCCGTCCACGGTCGCCAGCCGTAGCGACGCGAGTTGATGCTCGATCGAGCGTATATTCTCCGCCGTAATGTCCGGGTGAATTGCCATGGGCAGATATTCGCGTTGAAATCGGAGAACGTCCAGGTCATCCAGCGAAGCAGCAAGAACGGGCCGTAGATCGAAAGGAAGATCACCCAAACGGCGCTTTTCCGTAAGCCGTCTTTCTTCCTCCGGGGTGGCAATCCCCCGACGGGGGCCTACCCGGATGAAAGTTCTTCCTCTGAACCGCAGGGGTGGGCTGTCGGAGGGTGAAACGACAACGACCACCATATCGCAGCCACGCAACCGTCGTTTCTGTACCGCCATGACAGGAAACGGATAGATATTTCCATTGGACCGCAAATCGGCAAGCCGTAGTAACATCTCGTCTGAAATGTCAAGGTCAGCGCAACTTCCGTCATCGTTTGCACCAACGTAGACTACCCCTGGAAGTCCTTGGTTCGGCGAGTCGTTGGCGAAGGCGCAAATGGCCTCGCAAATCCTGTCGCGGTCCGCGTCCGACGCCTTACGCTCCACTCGGTCGGATTCCAGGTCGATCAGGAGGGCCTCAAGTTCGATGTCCTCCATGGACACGCTCCTAAACCAACCGCGCCTGGTCGACGGCGGCGCCGATGAACGAGGTGAACAGGGGGTGGGGATCG